>JAZQAA010000111.1:0-2804 GCA_045544975.1 Oscillospiraceae bacterium
CACAGCGTCTTTTCAAAGGGAACGGTTGAGTTTCGGGCGTTCAATTCTACGCTACATGCCGGTGTGATCCGCAGTTATCTTGTTTTTTGCCTTGCGATAAGCAATCAGGCACTATCGCAGAAATCTGCACAATGGAAACCGACGCATTCGCCGAATCAGAAATATACTTTTCGGACGTGGCTTTTACGGCTCGGTTTGATCGGCGAGGAGTTCAAGAATTGCCGGAAACACCTGCTTTCTCATTTGGAGGGCAATATTGCATGGCTGCATCCGGAGGATGCGATTGCACAGAGAGAACGATTAAAACAGGAACGGATTGCCGCTAGAAGTCAGCAGAGAGAACGGCAAGCCCCTTGTGAGCCTGCTGTCGCCGCCGTGTGCGACGTCCAGGAGGAAGTGAGGGGAACAGCCCATGAAAACTTGCAGGGCGTTGTGAGCGATTGTGAGGAGTTTGACGAAAGCGAAGAAATGAGTATGACGATGTGAGGAGGAAAAGTGATGAAATATAGACGAATTTACCTTGCCTACGGGAGTAACATCAACCTCGAACAGATGGCACGGCGTTGTCCGACGGCGAAGGTGCTGGAGAGCAAAATGCTGCAGGGACATGAGCTGGAGTTCCGAGGCGTGGCAACCATCGTGCCGAAGAAAGGTGCAGAGGTTCCCGTGCTGATCTGGGAGATCGGTGAGAGGGATGAGATCGCATTGGATCGCTATGAGGGCTTCCCCAGTTTATATCGGAAAGAGATCTTTGAGATGGAGGTCAATGGAAAAATGCGTGAGTGCATGGCATATGTCATGAACCGAGGTGAAATCGCACCACCAAGCCAGCAATATTACCGGACGATTCAGAATGGTTACCGTGCAAACGGCATGGATGAGTGTTATCTGGAACGTGCTTTGACACAGGCGTTGACGGAGCAGGAGGAGCGTATCCGGCAAGAGGAACTGGACGAGGAAGAAGATTTTGTCATGGGATTGGAGTGAGAACGATGAAGTACAGAGGATTTTATGTAAAGATTTCGCAGAAATCTGTTGTCCGACATGATAAGGATGGCAACGAGGTGCAGTGTGCTGGGTTTGTGATGGAGATATTCGAGAACGAACAGTCTGTTATTCCGCTGGATAGGATCTCGGCGGCGGTGGATTTTGAGCTGCTCGAACCCAGTGTGGAGGAGGCGGAGCAGTTTGTGAAGGATTATATTGATAGTGAGAGGAAGAAATTGATTGGAACTGTGTCTGCTACTTGATTTATTCCTGAAAACATGATATAATAAAAGCAAGCAAAAATTCGGAAAGGAGGCGGAGAGCATGGGAATTTATTTGAATCCGGATAATGCAGCGTTTCAAGAAGCAGTGGATTCCGAAATTTATGTGGACAAAAGTATGTTGATTGCTTTCACAAACAAAAATATTCGGACACTGCAAAAAAATATTTGTGTCAGTCGTCCGAGAAGATTCGGCAAATCTATGGCAGCAAATATGCTGGTTGCATATTATAGCAGAGGCTGTGATTCGAGAGAATTGTTCCGGAATCTCAAAATCGCACAACATCCAAGCTTTGAGAAACACCTGAACAAATATCATGTGATTCATCTCAATATTCCATCATTTTTGGAGGATGCGGAAAGTGCAAACGATCTGATCCATTATATCAAAACAGATCTGTTGGACGAACTGCTGAAGGCTTTTCCAAATGTACAGATGCCGAAACGTATCACGCTGACTAAGGCTCTTGCCACGATTTTTGATGCTGTGAAAATTCCGTTTGTGTTCATCATTGATGAATGGGACTGTATATTCCGTGAATACAAAAATGATGCTGCTGCCCAGGAAAAATACCTCACATTTTTGAGAAATATTTTGAAGGAACAGCCTTATGTAGGATTAATTTACATGACTGGCATCCTGCCAATCAAAAAGTACGGAAAGCATTCCGCACTGAATATGTTCGATGAATATTCGATGACAAATCAGCGGAATCTTACGGAATTTACCGGATTTACTGAGGATGAAGTCAAGGAACTCTGTGATCGCTATGATATGGATTTTGAGATGACAAAACGCTGGTATGACGGTTATAATCTGAAGGGCATGTCCATCTACAATCCACGTTCGGTGGTGATGTCCATGATTGGACATGATTTTGACAGTTATTGGACAAAAACTGAAACCTATGAGTCCTTGAAAAAATATATTCAGATGGATATTTTCGGACTTCGGGAGATCGTGACAAAGCTGATTGCGGGGGAACATTATCCTGTCAATTCCGACAAATTTCAGAATGATATGGTGACGTTCAACAGTGCGGATGATGTGCTGACGCTGCTGATTCACTTGGGCTATCTGACCTATGACTTTGACACGGAAACAGCGTGGATTCCAAATTTTGAGGTGCAAAAAGAGTTTATCAACTCCGTTGAGGACGGCGGCTGGGAGCATATCATGCACTCCATTCAGCTTTCGGACGAACTGCTTGAATCTACCTTGCAGGGAGATACTGATAGAGTTGCTGAAATCATTGAGCAGGTGCATGATGAGAATACGTCGATTCTGCAATACAATAACGAAAATTCCTTGTCCTGTATTCTGTCCCTTGCGTACTATTCCGCAAGAAAAAATTATACGATTCACAGAGAATTGGCAGGCGGCAAGGGATTTGCCGATCTGGTGTTCATCCCCAGAACAGGATGCACAACACCTGCGATGATCGTGGAACTGAAATGGAATATTTCAGCAGAAGCGGCGATTGATCAGATCAAGAAAAAGCAGTATGTGAAATGCCTGAAGGACTACAAGTCGGA
>JAZQAA010000112.1:0-2805 GCA_045544975.1 Oscillospiraceae bacterium
ATAATAAAACCGCCTTTACAGGCGGCTTTTTTTATTCCATCTCCCATCCGGGCTTTTCTGTATCGCGCATCGCATATGCCTTCCCATTATCGAGCAGCACACAGATCATCGTATCCCCGAAATTTACTTTCTTATAATCCAGATACACCGGACAGCAGAATTCATTCCCGTCTGCATCACACACATAATATGGATGCTGACCGCTATCACTTCTTTTTCCACCGACGCGGAATGTTCCGAACCGGTATTTCTGATGCTTCACACAATCAAAATCCGATCCCCTGCCGAACACAGAGCCGATCCCCTTGATAAAAAGCACAAGAAAAGTCACCAGAAAAATGATACACAGTATAAGCACACTCTCCCTATTCCTTCTGTGATACAGCCGATGCGCCCGAATATCCTCAAGCTCCCAGACCGCAAAAGGAATTAACCCTATTCCAACAATGCCTGACAGGTACATCGTCATCATATGCTTGTACCGCCTGTCAGCAATGTACTTCCCAAGCGTTTCCTCCAGCTGCTCCGAAAGCCGCAGGCGCATCAGTTTCTCTTCATTCATGCCCATTCCCCCATTCATCAGTGTAAATGTTATTTACTATTATAGCATAACTCTGCCTTAATTGCAAGTATTTTCAAGAATTGTAAGGATTTTTGGCATTCTGACAGGAAATGCAAGCATAATTTCAGCAATTCGACGAAAAATATAAAAAATATTTTGTAAAAGCACTTGCAAAACGGAAAGGAATCGTGTATAATAATGAGGTACTTGCAATTGAAGGAGGGCGAAGCATGAAAATCGGACTGGTTCTGGAAGGCGGTGCACACCGCACCATCTTTTCCTGCGGTGTGATGGATGCTTTGCTTGACGCGAAAATCCGTGCAGATTATGTGATCGGCTCTTCCGCCGGCATCACTTACGGTGTTTCCTATGTCTCCGGTCAGCACGGCAGAAACCGCGAGATGCAGCGGCGGTTCGTCCGCAATCCGCGCTATGCGGGACTTCTTCACCGTCTGAACCCCTTGAATCGCTCGTACTATAACTTGAAATTTGTCTTTTCCGAAATTCCTAACCGACTGCTCCCCTTCGACTATCTTGCCTACGAATCGCAGAATGCCGAGGTGCTCGCAGCGGTGACAAATATGGATACGGGCGAAGCGGAGTACCTTCCCGTCAATTCCGGCGACAAGGAATGGACGGTTCTGCAGGCAACCTGCGCACTTCCGCTGATGTTCAAGCCCATTGAAATTGACGGAAAACGCTATGCAGACGGCGGTGTCGCCGATTCCATCCCCTTTGAAAAGGCGCTTGCGGATGGCTGTGATAAGGTCATCGTTGTCCTGACACGCGAACGCGATTATCACAAAACTGAGGAATCCCTCATGTCCGCGATCGCAAAGAATTATCAGCGCAAATATCCCGACTATGCACAGGCACTCCTCACACGGCACGAACGCTACAACAAGTGCATTGCAAAGCTCAACGCACTTGAGGCTGAAGGAAAGGTCTATGTGATTGCGCCAAGGGATACGCTCGGTGTCAAGAGAACCGACAAGCGCGTGGATAAGCTCATGGCACTCTACGGTCAGGGCTATGCACTCACTGCCCAGCAGATGGACAGGCTCAAAGCCTATCTCGAAGCAGAGGTTTCGGAAACTGAAATTCCGGAGGAAACCATTCCTGCGCAGGCAATTCCCGAAACCGAGGTTCCGGAGGAAGAGTTACCCGAAGTTTCCACGGAAATCTCCCCTGCAGAGGAACCCCAGGAGGAAGAACCGACGGACACAAGCGACACAGTGACAGAAGCACAGGAAAACACATCAGAAGAAACGGAGCAGAATCAAAATGGCAGAACTGAAATTTGAAATCACAGAACACATCGGCGTGATCGGCGAGAATGCAAGAGGCTGGAGCCGTGAGCTGAATATGGTCAGCTGGAATGACCGTGAACCGAAATACGATCTGCGTGACTGGTCCCCCGATCACTCCAAGATGGGCAAGGGTCTGACTATGACTGCAGATGAGCTTGCAAGTCTCAAGGACATTCTTGACGGACTGGATCTTGACGCATTCGACGAAATGGACGAAATGTAAAACTCGGCTGAAATGACCGGATTGTGAGGTGAAATCATGCGTACGAAGGGTACAAAGCTCATCACGGAAAACCGCAAGGCAAGGCACGAATACTTTGTCCTCGAGGATTTCGAGGCGGGCATTGCGCTGACCGGAACGGAGGTAAAATCCATCCGTCAGGGCAGCGTAAACCTCAAGGACAGCTGGTGCGTCGTTGAAAACGGCGAGCTGTTCATTAAGCAAATGCATATTTCACCCTACGAGAAGGGCAATATTTTCAACCGCGATCCCCTGCGCGTCCGCAAGCTTCTGATGCACAAGGCAGAAATCAACCGCCTTTACGGCAAACAGAAGCAGGACGGTTTGACGCTCGTTCCCCTCTCCCTTTACTTCAAGGATGGAAGAGTCAAGGTGCAGCTCGGACTCTGCAAGGGTAAAAAGCTCTATGACAAGCGTGACGATGCCGCAAAGCGTGACGCAAAGAGAGCCATTGACAGAGCGCTCAAAGCGCAGAATCAATAATTTTGCGGAATATGGGGGCGTACCGGTTTCGACGGGGGTCTTGCACCATGATAAGCGAGTAGAGGTTGCCAATCTCTTAAAACATGGCTCGTTTTAAATATAAACGCTAAAAATAACATTTCTGTAAGCTTTAACAAGAGCCTGCAGGTTGCTGCCTAAGTCAGCATCTGTCCTGTAATCGAGTACCACGGCCTTTACAGGGCATCGAT
>JAZQAA010000113.1:0-1571 GCA_045544975.1 Oscillospiraceae bacterium
CCCTTATGATAGCATATTTTTTTTGCTTTGTCAAGTGCATTTTTTTGAAAAAAGACTATGCCTTTTTCGGTGTACCCATCGCCATTCCACACAGCATCCAGAATACCGGCGTTACCGTAATGGCACTTGGACAAATCAGCATCGCCGCAAGATGGACAATCACACCAAAGCAGATGCCTGCCTGCACCCAGCTTCCGCTGCGCAGTCCGCGGATACCGCCCAGAACGGAAAGTACCGCCAGCGCGAGGAACAGCAGCAGCCCCGGAATACCGAGCGTTGCAGTGATATGCAGGTAGTGATTATAGCAGCGGACAAAGGAATTCAGATTCTGTGAAATATCCGCATTCCGATTGTACATCTGCGCGTGCGCGAGATTGTCCGCACCAGTGCCGGCAATCGGATGCTCGGCGATGATTGCAAGCGTCCGGCTCCACTGGAAGCGGTAGGTATCCGCAATGCTGTCAATTGCAAAGCTGCCGTTGGGATTTTCTGAGGCGGAATAGTAGCCGCTTGTGCTCAGGCGGTAAGCGCCGTCCTCCCACATGATGGCACCATCGTAGAGTGTGAATTGATTGGAAACCGGGGTATGCGAGGAGCTGTAGGTTGTGCCGTTGATGGAGGGTGCACAGAAGATCCATGCACAGCCCACTGCAAATGCAAGAAGCATTGCGGCAGCAGTCGGAAGAATGGATTTCTGCTTCTTCACCGCAGCGTAAATGCCCAAAAGCAGGAGCACTAATCCCATGCCGCCCAGTCCAAGCAGTGTGTGGGTTTTTACAGCAGCAAGCGTGTACAGGATTGCACATACCATGCAGAAAATCCGCTGCTTCCTGCCTTCGGAATATACTGCGCCGAGCGCGGCGGCAGGTGAAAGCATGGTCAGGAGTGCTGCAAGGAAAATCGGGCTTCCGGTTACGCCGGAAGGGAGATAAACATTGAACAGCAGCAGGGAATTGAGCCAGTCATAATAGGACGGAAAGTCAATCGGCAGCATCTGCAGCAGTGCCCAGATGCACTGGAACAGTCCCATGCCAAGCAGTCCATAGAGCAGCTTTTTCTGGTTGCTCTCCGTTCCAAGCTGTGCGCTCAGAAGAAAAATACATCCGTAGAATACCGCTGAGAGCAGTCCCTCATTTCTGCCGTCCGCACCCATAAGGGCGATGTTGATGTCAGGTGCCGTGCTGAGACTGACCAGATTCCAGAGTACCACCCCGCCCCAGAGACAGGCAGGGATGAGCAGGGAAGAGGATGTCACTTTTTTCATGCAGCCAATCAGCACAAAGACCATTGCAAAAACGCCCACAATGGACAGCGCCATGCCCGGTACTGTGCACAGACTCGCAAATTCCAGCGGGATGCAGAACAACGGCATGAGAATCACATAACCGAGCAGTACCTTGAGCAGATAACTACGATAGCTCTCCGTGCTCATGTTCAGAATGAAATTGGATTTTTCAGTAGAGTTGAATAGCGTTTTTGCCATTTGTCTTCCTCCTTTGATGCTTGGGGCGCACACTGGGGGACGCCGTCCCCCAGACCCCCTGCCAAAGGGATAACATCCCTTTGGAATC
>JAZQAA010000114.1:0-6751 GCA_045544975.1 Oscillospiraceae bacterium
GTTTCGCTGATTGATGAGGTGCAGAAGTATCTCTACGACCAGCAGGTATACGATCCGGCACAGGAACAGAGTTTTGCACCGGCACTGTGCAACCGCATTGACCGGAATACGGAAGGACTTGTCATTGCAGCAAAAACTGCAGATGCCCTGCGCACAATGAATGAAGCTATCCGTAAACGGAACATCCATAAGAGCTATCTTGCTGTCACATCAGCACCTCTTCCAAAGCAATCGGATACCTGTACTGCATGGCTGAAAAAGGATAATCGAAGAAATCAAGTAGAAGTTCGAAGCATCGCACCCGACCGCAGCTGGCAGAAAATCATTACCCGATACCAAGTGCTTGCACAGCAGGGCAGAATGCAGCTGGTTTCAATTGACCTATTAACCGGTCGCACGCACCAGATCAGGGCACATCTTCGATTTTTGGGAGCACCGCTGCTCGGTGATCCGAAATACGGCGGCGAATCGGATTCCAAAGAAGAAAACCAGTGCCTATGCGCCTATGCACTGCATTTTCAAGGGCTGCAGGACACCTGCCTATCCTCCCTTGAAAATGTCAGAGTGTATGCAAAACGCCCTTCATTTGTCACATCGTACTTTCCTGAGATTCCGGATGAGACTCTCCATCTGTCAAAGTAGCGTTCTTTTTTCCCTGTTCTTCCCTACTGGGTGGAACAGGGGTTTCTTCATATTGGGGTTCTTCAGGAAGATAGGATGCCGTAGAGACCGGGAGTCCCTTTGCCTCCAGTCGATCGCATACATACTCACTGCAGATAGAGTATAGTACTGCAAAAACAGGAGAAGCAATAATCATTCCTACAAATCCAAATAATCCTCCGCCGACAAAGACTGCTGCCATTATCCAGAAAGCAGAGAGTCCAAGCTGATCACCCAGAATTTTGGGTGCAATGATATTGCCATCAATCTGCTGCAGAATGATAATGAACACCATGAAAACCAGTGCCTTAATCGGAGAAAACAGAAGCAGCAGCAGAACAGAGGGAATTCCACCGATGAACGGCCCAAAAATCGGAATCGCATTCGTCAGCGCAAGCAATACACTGATCAGCGGTGCATAGGGCAATCCAACAATCGTCATAAACAGAAATGTTACAACACCGATGAGCGTGCAGTCAAAAGCCACACCGGTAAAATAGTGGATAAACTTGCGGTTCACTCTACCCACAAGAAGAAAGATCCGCTGTGCGGAATCCTGTGAACAAACCGCACAAATGAATTTTTTGGACTGGGCAAGGAATTTCTCCTTACTATAAAGCAGATATATTGAAATAATCATGCCAAGAAAGACATTCTTGATTCCATTCAAAACAGACATAAATCCGCTTGTCAATCCTGCGATGAATCCGTCTTTAGCAAAGATTTTTCCGATATTCAGTTCAAACTGACTGATCAAATTGAAAAGCATTTCCCGGAGATCAACATAATCAAGATGCAGATGCTTCTGAAGAAAACCCGCCTGTCCGGAAAAATCTGTGATCAGTGTTTCTGCTTCCTGTTTTAGTCCTGCAATGAATCCGGGATCCTGCATAGCTTCTCCGATGCTCTGTATGTTCCGAATCACCTCCGGAATAATCGCTGCCATCAGCCCTGCGACAACGGAAAGCAAAAGCAGAATGCTTGCAGCAACGGAAAGACTTCGAACGAGTTTGTGCCGCGGCTTTTTCCGACAAAACAGCTTACAAAGTATGCCTTCAATTCGTTTCATCAGAGGATTAAGCAGGTAAGCAATAACAAATCCCCACAGAATCGGTGAAATCACAGTAATCATTTTACTGAATACCGCACGGATAAGTTCAAGCCGAAATGCTGCGATCACAAGCAGCAGACAAGCAGCAAATACCAGTACTACATACACAGCAATTGTTGTATAACGGCGATTAAACTGTAGTTTCATCACAATCTCCTTCCCCAAGCATTGCAGTTAAAACAGTATTGAGCACAGCAGGATTCGCCGTGCCGCGCGATGCCTTCATGCACTGTCCGACAAGATATCCGAGCACGCGTGTCTTTCCTGCATGATAGTCCCGAACAGAGTCCGGATTCTTTTTGAGCACATCCTTTGCGATTTTACAAAGTGCGCCATGATCTGAAATCTGACGCAGTCCTAACGCCTCAATGATTTCGAGAGGCTCCTTATCCTCCTTGAACATTTCTGAGAGCACGCGCTTTCCAGCAGAATGGGAAATTTCTCCCCGTTCCACATAAGCGATCATTTCACAGAGTTTCTTTGGTGTAACAAATGTATCTGTCATTGCAATTCCTGTTTCATTTGTGAATTTTGCAACCTCTCCAAGCATCCATCGGCTTGCGGAAACAGGGGTGCAAAGATGTGTTTCGGTACACTGATCAAAGAAGCGACACCGTTCCGGCTGCTGAACAAGCAAAAATGCATCGTCAGCACTTAAGCCAAATTCCTTTATATACCGTGTCATTTTCTCAAAAGGCAGCTCCGGCAGACTCTGCTTTTGGACTTGCATCCACTTTTCATCCAATACTACCGGAAGCAAATCCGGCTCTGGAAAGAAACGATAATCCTCAGCATCCTCCTTCGAACGCATGAGAATACTGATGCCAGCTGCATCATCCCAGCGGCGTGTTTCCTGCAAAATTTGTCCGCCCGCTGAGAGAATTTCAGTCTGCCGGCGAATCTCATAGGCAATTCCGCGAACAGCAGCACTGAAGCTGTTGACATTCTTCAGTTCGCAGCGATTGCCGTATTTTTCTTCGCCATACTTGCGAAGTGATACATTGACATCACAGCGAATAGATCCCTCCTGCATCCGGCAATCAGATATACCCAGGTGGAGGAGCAATATACGCATACTCTCGAGGCAGGCATGGGCTTCTTCACAGCTTCGCAAATCCGGTTGTGTAACAATTTCAATGAGAGGAACACCGCAGCGATTATCATCCACAAGCGAACCAGGATGGGCAGCATCATGCAGGAGCTTTCCGGCATCCTCTTCCATATGAATCCTTGCAATCCGCACAGATGATGTTTTACCATTGGAATAGAATCGGAACACACCATTTTCACAGATGGGAACCGCGCCTTGTGAAATTTGGTATGCTTTGGGGAGATCCGGATAAAAATAATGCTTACGATCCATCCGGCTGATACGATTAATGGTACAGCCAAGTGCATATCCCATTTTTACGGCTCGTTCTGCTACTGCAGCATTGAGTATCGGAAGTGTACCAGGCAGTCCAAGGCAGATCGGACAGATATTGGTATTGGGCGCTGCGCCAAACTCATTACGGCAGCTACAGAAGAGTTTTGTCTGTGTATTCAGCTCTGCATGAATTTCAAGTCCGATGACAGCTTCGTATTTCATCATTCTGCCACCTCCTCCGGCATCGGGAATCTCCCAACAGCACACTCATAAGCATGGGCTGCGGTAAATAGAGCTGCTTCGTCAAAAGCTCTGCCCATTAGCTGTAATCCAACAGGAAGTCCGTCAGGAGTTGTTCCACATGGAACACTAATGGCCGGCAAACCGGCAAGATTGGCTGTGACAGTACACAGATCTGCACGGTATCTTGCCACAGGATGCTTCGCGTTTTCGCCAAAATATCCGGCACACTGCGGAGCTGTCGGCATTGCAATCAAATCACAGCGGTGAAAAGTTTCTTCAAGCTCAGCGCGGATCTGATTCCTTGCAGTCTGTGCTCTCTGGTAAAACTGCTCACGGCAGCCTGCACTAAGAACATAGGCCCCAAGCAAAATTCTTCTGCGGACTTCCTCTCCGAAGCCTTCACTTCGAGTGCAGCTGTACATCGCAGTAAGATCTCTCTCATTTTCACTGCGGTAGCCAAATCGTACACCGCTGTAACGACCAAGGTTGGAGCTTGCTTCCGCAGAAGAAAGAACATAATATGCACTTACTGCATTTCTTGACGCTGGCAGAGAAATAGATGTAAGCTTTGCGCCCTGCGCTTCCAGAAGAGCAAGTGCTTTTTTCACGCTTTCTGCAACATAAGGATCCGTTCCTTCGCCAAAATACTCTTCCGGAACGCCGATTGTCATTCCCCTTACATTCGTATGAAAGGTATACTCCATCGGGGGAATCCGTACACAAGTTGCATCGCGCGCATCCCCACCGCTGATTACTGAGAACAGCATGGCGCAGTCCTCCACGCTTCTTGCCATCGGTCCAATCTGATCAAGCGACGAGGCAAACGCAACGAGTCCGTGCCGTGAAACGCGACCATATGTCGGCAAGAGTCCGACAACACCACAGAAAGAGGCAGGCTGACGGACGGAGCCGCCGGTATCACTGCCAAGTGCAAGGATCGTCTCTCCAGCGCTGAGTGCAGCTGCACTTCCACCGGAGGATCCGCCCGGAACGCGCTGCAGGTTCCAAGGATTATGTGTTCTCTTAAAACAGGAAGTCTCCGTACTTGAGCCCATGGCAAATTCGTCCAGATTGGTTTTTCCGGTAATAATCATCCCGGCCCGACATATGCGTTCCACAACTGTGGCATCAAAGGGCGATCGGTACTTTGAAAGCATTTGGGATGCACAGGTCGTCGGCAATTCCCTGGTGCAGATGTTATCCTTCACTGCAATTGGAATTCCGGCAAGAGGGTGAAGTGTCTCTCCCTTTGCCCTGCGGGTGTCAATTTCCTTTGCCTGTGCAAGCGCATTTTCATTGACAGAAAGATAGGCACCGATGATGTTTTCATGGGAACCCATCCTTTCCTGAATACTGCGCATTAATTCCTCAGCACTAATTTCGCGCCGCTGCAGCATACGGGAAAGTTCGGCAGCAGAATAACGATACAGCATCAGCACTCCCCTCCCTGCGAAATGGTTTTGGGGACTGCAAAGCAGTCATCAACTACTGCAGGTGCATTCGAAAGCAAAACTTCCTGCGGTATTTCACAGGCAACATGAATATCCTCGCGCAGCTGCATTCCGCACAAATTGTCCTGGGAAATCGCTTCTTCTGCCTGCGGAAGCTCCTCTGCCATGGCCGAGATAGCACGCATTTCCTGTAAAAGGGTTTCAATTTCCTCATTATTCTCCGGTTCTATGCGCATCAGACGCATAAGTGCAACAAGTTCATTTCGTTCCATTGCTGCTCCTTTATCCAAGATACTCGAGCATTTCTGACTCACTTAAAATCGTGATCCGAAGCTCCTGTGCCTTTGTCAGTTTACTGCCGGCATCTTCTCCAGCAATTACAAGATCTGTTTTCTTTGATACGGAACCGCTGACTTTTCCTCCGGCAGCTTCTATGCGTGACTTCGCTTCACTGCGCTTCATGGTACTAAGCGTACCAGTAAGAACAACGGTCTTTCCGCTGAAGAAGGTATCCTGTGCAGCGGTCTTCTTCTCATAGGGCATGGTTAGTCCCGCCTTCTGCAAGCGGTCAAGAAGCTCACAGACATGAGAGTCATGCAATGCTTCATAGAGTCGCTGTGCCATGATCTCACCAAATCCTTCGATAGCCGCAATATCAGAAGTCTGCGCCTCTTTCATTTTCTCGAGGGATCCAAAATGTGCACAGGCAAGGCTTGCCGCCTTTTGGCCGATATTCCGGATACCGAGTGCAAACAGTACCCGATCAAGCGGAGCGTTTTTGGTTGCGGCGATGGCGGAGAGAAGATTTTCAGCTGACTTGTCCTTAAAACCCTCCAATGTAAGAATCTCTGATTTTGTAAGGGAATACAAATCCGCTGCATCATGAATCAGTTCGGCATCAATGAGCGAAGTAATGATTGCAGGTCCAAGTCCATCAATATTCATGGCATCCCGAGAAGCAAAATGCACGATCTGTTTATGAAGCTGTGCAGGACACGAGATATTCGGACAGCGAAGCACGCTCTCTTCTTCATCGCGGACAGCTCTGCTTCCGCAAACAGGACAGCACTCCGGAAGCTGATATGGAACAGACCCCGGGATATGCACAGCAGTCCGAAGCACCTCAGGAATAATGTCTCCAGCCTTTCGAACAACAATCGTATCTCCAATACGGATATCCTTTTCTGTGATAAAATCCTGATTATGCAGCACAGCTCTCGAAACACTTGTACCGGCAAGAAGGATGGTATCAAATACTGCAACTGGCGTCAATGCACCGGTTCTGCCAACATTGACCTCAATTTCACGAAGAACGGTCTCCTTCTCTTCCGGAGGGAATTTATATGCAACTGCCCACTTCGGTGTTTTGGCAGTTGCTCCCATCTGTTCACGCTGGGACAGATCATTCACCTTGATCACAACACCGTCAATGTCGTAGGGAAGCGTCTGTCTGCTCTCTCCGATTTCTTCAATTTTAGAAAGAATTTCTTCGGTCGTTCTGCACAATGCCCGTCCGGGAATCACACGAAAACCTGCATTCTCCAAAAAGCTAAGCGTATCGTCATGCGCCTTGAACGAACGCCCCTCACATTGCTGCAGATTAAAAATAAAGATGTCAAGCTTGCGTTTTGCTGTAACCGAAGAATCCTTCTGGCGAAGAGAGCCTGCGGCAGCATTGCGAGGATTCTTGAAGGGCTGCTCGTCCGCTTCCTCCTGTTCCTTAACAAGTGAAAAGAACTGCTCACGAGGCATATAGACTTCGCCGCGCGCTTCAACAAAAGGAACTGGCTCCTGCAGAAGCATGGGAATGGAACGAATGGTTTTGAGATTCCTTGTCACATCCTCGCCTACAAACCCATCACCGCGAGTAGAACCACGCTCGAACTTTCCATCCCGATATTCCAGCGTAACAGAAAGTCC
>JAZQAA010000115.1:0-2289 GCA_045544975.1 Oscillospiraceae bacterium
CACACTCAAAAAGCCCATTCTTGCCGCGCACACTTCAGCGGCGCTGTGCACGGTAATTGCCGGAACTCTTCCGATTCTGACGGACACGCAGACCGCAGAAAATACCGCTTACGCAGCAGAAACCACCATGACGCTCGATGACCTTCCGAGCGACTACGCCTACGCAGCCGAATGGATCTGGACAAACCGCATTGTTGCGGAAAATTCCACAGGTCGTTGGAACACCATTTTTGACCAGATCATTGCCGGAAAAGGCTCCATCAATTATGTTGTCAAGTGGCAGTCCTACAAGCAGATTACCCTTGAACAGCGCCAGCAGATGGAAGTCATGCTCTCCGACGCCATCAACGCATGGACGGATTACCTCGTTGGCTATGACGATTGGCCGTATGATACCATTGATGTGAATATTGTCGGCTGGGCAGTCATCGACGCCAGCTGCATTCTCGATCCGCAGGCGGATGAAATCATCTACACAGATACAAAATACTACGACAGTCAGTACGACACCTCCAACGGTGTGGAAGAAATCCCGAACCTCGAACCCTATGCTCCCGATGAACTGTCCCGCTTCTACCACTTTGAGCATCGCTTGGAAGCAGACTTTGACGCCTATAATTATCCGGGCGGACTTGACAAGCGCTTTGATATGTATATGTGGGCAACACAGGGCTTCCCGTCCATCGGCGGATGCGGCGGCGACTGGGGACAGCGGCTCTCCGACGATGCCTACCTGAATATGGTCGGCGGCAGCAATATCCATGTGCAGGTGCATGAGGTCGGTCATGGCTTTGGTCTGACGGACTTCTACGGCGGCGAAGGCGAATCCAACGGCTATCCGCCGGGAGGCTTCCCGGGTGGCGGAACCTCCATCATGATGGCAGGTTCTTCCGCAGTGATTACTGATTTTGACGCATGGATGCTGCGCTATGTATGGTCCATGATCAAGGACGAATCCGGCAGATTCGATCTGACAAATGCCCTCCCCGAGACGACCGAGCCTTCTGAAGAAACCACAGAACCTTCCGAAGAGACGACAGAATCTACAGAAGAAACAACGGAGCCTACAGAAGAAACCACTGAAGAGCCGACGGAAACACCTGCCGCAGCGATGGAATTCGCAGACGGCACACTCCTTGCTCTGGAGAACGCAAACTCCGGACTCTTCCTCGGCGTTGAAAACGGCGCAGCCAGCAACACCGCCAATGTCTGCCAGTACGGTGACGGCACCATGCAGCAGAATATCTGGAAGCTCAAATCCGCAGGCAACGGCTATTACTACCTCTATTCCGCACTGGAGGGCGGTGAAACCTACCTGCTCGATGTGTACTATGCACTTGCCGATGACGGCACGAATATCAATCTCTATGAGAACACCGGTTCCCCTGCACAGCTCTTCAAATTCGTGGACAACGGTGACGGCACCTGCCGGATTCTGACAAGCTGTTCCGGCGATGCAAGCTGCCTGCAGACTGCAAATGCCTCCACGGATGCCGGCGCCAATGTCGAGGAATGGAGCTACAACGGCGGCACACAGCAGCACTGGATTCTCCACTATCCGAGCTTCATGGGCTACAAGGGAGATGTGAATGGCGAAACAGAGCAGCTTGACCTTGTGGATGGACAGGATGTTGCGATTCTGAATGATTATCTTCTGAATACGACTTCCCTGAGCAGTGTTCCGATGGAATTCAAGGACATGAACGATGACGGCGTATTGGATGTTTTTGATCTTGCCATTCTGAAGAGTATGGCAAGCGGCAGCCGCGACCTGATTCCGCTTTACAATTGTCCATAACAAAACAAAAGGACTGTCCGCATGAAAACGGACAGTCCTTGCTTTTTTGATAAAAAGAGAGATGCCTTCCGGCATCTCTCTGAATGAATGAAAATCAAATGTACACGCAAAAACAGAAATTACTTGTTCTCGTCGCTGTCGATCTTCTTCTCGATCTTCTCAAGAGTGTTTGCAGCAAAGTTTCTGCCGCCAACACCGAATGCAATTGCAAATGCAATGCATACAGCTGCAATAATCAGAACGAAGGTGCTCTCAACAATTGCAGTTGCAATGCCCAGCTGGCTCAGGCAGAGGAATACAGTCACAACATAGATCACGATCTTTGCCGCAAATACACCGCCCTTTGCATCCGGGAACTTCTTAGCCAGAACGGATTCAGCAGTATTGCCTGCGAATACGCCCAGACCAAGAATCAGAACTACGCTGATCACTGCAGGGATATAACCGATCACTGCTTCGCCAATGGTGGTCAGTACCGGCATACCCAGTAC
>JAZQAA010000116.1:0-3678 GCA_045544975.1 Oscillospiraceae bacterium
ACCTCCTCACGACGGGTGATGACATTTGCCTGCGCCCGTTTTTCTGCAATCAGAACCGTATTCATGATATCACGCACCTCACCCGGAAGGATGATATCACGGATACCGGATTCCGTTACCTCAATCCACAGGGCAGCTGCCTTTTCGCGAAGCCATGCATTGATGATGTGCGCAAGCTCTTCCCGATCTGTAAGCAGCTCATCGAGTGTAGCGCTCGAAATTACCTCGCGCAGCACCATCTGCGCCATGGAATACAGCTGTGCCTCATAATCCTGCACTTCACTGAGAAGCTTTACAAAATCGGTAATGCGATAGCTGAACAGGAAATTCAGACGAATGCTCACCTTATCCTTGGTCAGGATTTCCTGACCGCAGACATTCATGAGCTGCTGACGAGTATCCGCAGTGACTACATCCACAGAAACAGGGCAATTCCAGAAATAGTATCTGCCAGGTTCAAGCACATCATGAATGGTATTATCGAAAAGAAGCAACCCCTTGCACGCATCCGTAATTTCAATGGCAAGCATTCTTCCTTCTGCACAGAGCTTTTCACAAAGGTGGCGAGGAAGCTCTGCCGGAACCTCAGGCGTTGTGATATCGTACTGCTCAAAACGGTGTGCAACCGGCTCGTTCCAGAAGGTATAGCTGCCGCTTGACAGGCTCTCCTTGTAGATATCATTTTCAAAATGCAGGACAATGCTCCCGTCCGCAACGGAAATCTCCGTTGTCTGTGCTGCAAATTCGGGATTCTTGCGAAATACCGCAAGCTGCATTGCATCAAAACGATGGTGAAGCGCGTCGGAGAGCGGCACCTTCCGGATTTCCTGACCGGGCAATGTATAATGGACGCCGGAGTCCAGCAGGCGGATCAGTTTTCCTCTCTTGAAGAGAAAACCCTTTTCTGTTTCTTTGACAATCATTCTTTTCATATGTAAAACCTCCTATTGGTTGTTGTGAGCGTGCCGCATTCGATGAACATACAGCGGCGGCGGCATTGAGACGGCTTTTCAGAGGATGGGAATTTCTTCTGATCCGCTGAAAATACCGGCGGTATCCTGCTGCCGGCAGGGCATATATGCGCATTACTCTGTGATGCAGAGTGTGAATGCAGCCTTTTCTTCCATTTCATTTTGAGTATGAATTTTTACAGGTATTCATGAGGGTGTCAAGAATGCTCCTGTGCCTCTACGAGCAGGATTCGAACCTGCAATTGCCATTACGAACCACACGGAATACACTTCGGCATCGCCTCGTGCACCTGCCTGCTTTTCTTGAAACAGACTGTGATTTCGTCCGTAGCTATATTCTACCAGAAATGGGAGCCATTGTCATGTAAAAAAATCTGCGCACTTTGTTTTTCCAAAATAAAAATGGGCGTGGATAGACTGCCGCATACAAAAATCCCACAGAGAAGTTTTCCTCTCTGTGGGATTCATTCATTTTATTGCTTTTTTACTCAGCATCCTCAGTATTTGCAGTTACAGTAATACCGAGAACATCAAGATTTTCCTGCTCTACAACGGACGGGCAGGCACTCATCACCTCAGAAGCATCCTTTACCTTCGGGAAGGCAAGGACATCACGCAGGCTCTCAGCCTTGCACAGAACCATAGCAAGTCTGTCAAGACCAATGCCCAGACCGCCGTGGGGCGGTGCACCGTAGCGATATGCTTCCACAAGGAAGCCGAACTTCGCTTCGATTTCCTCATCAGTGAGACCCAGCGCACGGAACATCTTCTGTTGCAGCTCAAAGTCCGTGATACGCATGGAACCGGAGCTGAGCTCGATGCCGTTCAGAACGAGGTCATATGCCTTAGCAGTTACCTTACCCGGATCGCTTTCCAGGAAGGGCAGGCATTCATCCTCGGGCATTGTGAAGGGATGGTGCATTGCCACCCATGTCTGTGCATCCTCGTCCCATTCGAAGAACGGGAACTGTGTGATCCAGAGGAAGTTGAGCTGCTCCTCGGGGATGATGTCAAGCTTCTTTGCCACCTCCAGACGCAGTGCGCCGAGAACGGGCAGGGTTACACTGTTCTTGTCAGCGATAAAGAGCGCAACATCGCCCTTCTCACAGCCGATGGTATTCAGCAGATTCTGAAGCTCTTCTTCAGAGAAGAACTTGGAGAACGCACAGGTCGGCTGTTCATCCGCCCAGCGAATGAAGGCAAGACCCTTTGCGCCGATACCGCGAACCATTTCGGTGAGCTTGTCAATTTCCTTTCTGGAAAGAATCTTCGCGCCATCCTTTGCAACGATGCAGCGAACGCTGCCGCCGGACTGGACTGCACCGGAGAACACGCCAAAGCCGCTGTCCTTCACGAGTTCGGACACATCCTGGATTTCCATACCGAAACGAATATCCGGCTTATCGGAGCCGTAACGGTTCATAGCATCCGCATAAGAAAGACGCGGAAGCGGAAGGGATACTTCCCTGCCGAGCACATCCTTCAGGAGCTTTGCAATAAAGCCTTCTGTCAGGGAGAGGATATCCTCCACATCCACATAGGACATCTCAAGGTCAATCTGTGTAAATTCCGGCTGACGATCCGCACGCAGATCCTCATCACGGAAGCATCTTGCAATCTGGATATAACGCTCCATACCGGAGATCATGAGCAGCTGCTTGTAGATCTGCGGGGACTGGGGCAGCGCATAGAACTTGCCGTTATGCACGCGAGACGGGATCAGGTAGTCTCTTGCGCCCTCAGGCGTGGACTTCATCATCATGGGTGTTTCAATTTCAATGAAATCATTTGCATAGAAGTATTCTCTTGCACACTGTGCGATCTTGTGACGCATGATCAGGTTCTGCTGCAGAGGTGCACGGCGCAGGTCGAGGTAACGGTACTTCAGACGCAGTTCCTCGTTGACATTGGTTTCATCACTGACAACGAAGGGCGGGGTTTCAGCCTTTGCAAGGATGCGCAGTTCCTCTACCTTCAGCTCAATTCTGCCAGTGGGCATATCGGGGTTGATGCTCTCTCTGGGGATGGAAGTTCCCTTCGCCATGAGAACATATTCACTATGGCAGGATGCTGCTTTCTCAAAGATTTCAGGTGCTGTTGTATCATCAAAAACAAGCTGTACACAGCCGCTGCGGTCACGCAGGACGATGAAAATGAGCTTACCCTTATTTCTTACCTTCTGCACAAAGCCGCCGACAACAACATTCATGCCGGGCTCTGTGACTTCCCCGCAGCCGTGGGTGCGACGAAGATTTCCCATAGATTCTGCCATAATTATGCCTCCTCAATTGCATTTCCCAGAATACCGGCAAGCTGTTCATCAACAGCAAGCATCTGGGCAATTTCGATATCAGAAAAAGCGCTGGTGAAGGAATCATCCAGTTTCAATGTGATCTTTTCACCGGTCTTCATATTTTTAAGCTCAGCTTGTCCGGCCGCAAGTTCATTGTCACCGATTACCATGGTAAATGCTGCGCCGATCTTGTCCGCATACTTCATCTGTGCCTTCAGGCTTCTCTGCATGATGTCGCATTCTGCTGTGATGCCGTCTCTGCGGAGCTTGTCCACGGTGCTGAGGGCAAATGCGGTGGCACGCTCGCCCATGGATGCGATGTACAGCTCGGGGCGGGGAGGCTCGGGGATGTATGCGCCGCACTCCTTCATGGCGAGGATCAGACGAAGTCGGAGGCCAAGCGGTCTTAGGAAG
>JAZQAA010000117.1:0-4854 GCA_045544975.1 Oscillospiraceae bacterium
TAGCCATGTCGTTCTGTGAGCCAAGGAGTTGGTGCCCATTGTTGTCTTCCTAAGACCGCTTGGCCTCCGACTTAGAATGCGGTAGATGCTCCCATCGTTGAACCGGAGCCGGCTGAATAACAACAAATTATGAAGCAAAAACGCCCTTCCGAGCAGGAAGGGCGTTTTTTGAATGATCGAATACGATTCCGATTTATGCCGGAAGCTCGGTAATCAGCTTTACAAGGTACTGCATAATCAGGAATGTATCATTGGAATCTGGTTTGCCGCTGAGATTGACATCCATATGGGCTGCTTCATCTTCTGTCGGGGATGCAACACCCATCAGACACTGGCTGAGATAGATCACATCCATGATGTTGACAGTATTATTCAGATCGCAGTCACCATAGAGAATATCACCGGTGGAACCGGAGCCTTCTGTAGTATCCGGCTCGTCAGGCTCATCCGTCGGGGCTTCTGTTGTTTCCTCGGAGGCTGTGGAACCGTCCGGCTCAATACCGCCGATCAGATTGCCGTCGGTGTAAACACAGATGTAATCGGTTCGCACTTCATTGCCGGTGCCGGAGAAGACGGAGTCGTTGTCAAACATCGTCAGCCCCTGATAGCTCCAGTCGTTGTCCGGTGTCCACAGATCGCCGTAGTAGGTGCCGATGGTGAACTGGTACTTCTTTCCGGAGTTTGCAAAATTGTAGCCGTCAAAGGTGATCTCGAAGTAGTAGGTATCGTCCAGCTTGTCGTACTTGTACGGGCCGCTGATCACGCCGTTGGCAGGCGCTGCCTCGGTGGCAGCCTGGTCGTACAGCTCGCTGCCCGTCATTCCCATGGGGTTGGACATCTCGGAGCTGTTGAAGTAGTAGCGGATGGAGATGTTGTCGAGCTTTGTGGTGGCGTTGGTCTTGACCATCAGGGAAACCTTGGTCACGCCTGCACCGGCGTCCTTTGGATCATCGATGCCGCAGGCCTCGACCCAGTAGCTCGTGCCGCCGCCGTTTTCGTCATCATTGCCGTATTCCGGTGCGGGCGGGAAGTCCTCTTCCGCAGTCATATCGCTTGTACCATAGAAGGAATACAATGCTGCTGCTGCGCCGACAAAGGCGGCATTGTAGTCAATGGTAACCTCGTTATAAACCCAGTCCGCCGTGGTGTCACTGTGCTCGTCGGCACCGTCCGGACCGCCTACCAGCGCGCCGTAAAGCACATAGCGGTGTTCGTCGGTATCCTCGGCCTTGGTCAGACCGGAGGCCGCACGGTGGTGCGGGTATTTTACGGAGTTATCGCTGTAGCCGACTACATAGCAGCGGTCGAGCGGATTGTCGCCGAGCAGGTAATCCATCTGACCCTTCGCCCAATCACTGTATTCGCTGGGCTGACCATTATTGTTGTACTTGTCGTAAACATAGGCAATCAGCTGCATTGCAGTGTTGTATCTTGCAGATCCCCACTTGTTCAGGAAGGCATAGCCGCCGGGGGATTCCAGCGCCTGCCATGTGGGGAAGCACTTTTCTACCTCATCCCAGAAGTCATCGAATACATACTGGTTCTTGCCCTGTGCCTGTCTTACCATATCCACAAGTCCAAGCTCCGGATAGGTCTGGTTGATGATACCCCACAGGGAATTGGCACCGCTCCACATATCGTTCCAGCAGTAGCACCAGCCGGAAGGTGCGTAGTAATCCACATAGCCTGCTGCAGATTCCAGATAGGAAGTATCCTCTGTGCAGAGGAAGAGCCATCCAGCTGCCCAGCAGTAGTCATCCTCCCACTTGTTGGAGAAGTAGTACTGCTTCGGACCGTCGGCATTGTCACTCAGCTCCAGGGTATTGTCATTTGCAAACTCCCAGAGAGCCTTTGCGTAATCCAGGGATTTTTCTGCATAGTCAGGATCGGTGTCCTTGAAGTTCAGGTAATTGATCGCAAGGGAGCCTGCAGCAGAAACCACATAATCCGTCTGCGGCTTATCGGCAGTCAGGAAGAATGCGGGTCTTGCCATTGTGTCTACTTCAGGGGAATTCCAGTAGGCATGGTCAATATCGCCGTCACCCACCTGATAGCAGTGAGCAATCACAGTACCGCTGTCATCCCGGAAGGTGCACTTCATCAGGTAATCGTTGAAATAACGCAGGATGGTTTCGATATGTCCATCCTGTCCGGTCTGTGCATAGGCATCGCGGAATTCATAGTAGCCCCAGCCAAGTGCGGCGGCGGAGTAGTTCTCCGGCATACCGAATTTAACATGGTCACCGGCATCGTGGAAGCCGCCTGCTACATCGACATAGCCGTCGCCGTCCGGATCAAGAATATCCTTGTACTGGTCAATAAAGCTCTGGGAAAGATTGGTGCCGACACTTGCGCTGTCCATCGGCTGCAGGGGAACCTGCGCGTCATAGGTGTGACAATCGCCGCGCCATGTGTACTGTGTGTTTTCGTCAACACCTGTACCGCACATATTGGCATCGTAAAAATACATGGAGTGCTGCAGAAGTTTGGCGTAGTTATACCCGCCCTCCGCGGAAACCTCCGTGCTCTGAATGGCAGTTGTTGCCGGGACGCTCGCAGCAAGCATCATGGCACATACTGCAGCAGCCTTGATACGGCTGCTCAATGATGTTTTCATAATTACTCATCCTCCGTTTCTTTTTGGTTCACATTGACTTCACCAAATATACATATTCATTATATATGATTCTTTTTGAAAAGTCAATGATTTTTCGTGAAAAACGCAGAGAATATCCAATTTGTATAGAATCAGCCTCGTTTCCCGGCAGAATTGGCTGATTTTTTATGTTTTTTCTTGACAGAAAATCCGAAATCCCCGCATTTGCGGCCAAGTGCAAAATACTCGCCATGTGCATAAGCGAGCAGACCTGCCTGCTGAAGATTGAGCTTGCCCTTGCTGTCGACAAAGCGTTCCTCCACCTGTACGGCAAGAATTTCTGCAAGGAACATGGTATGGGAACCAAGCGGAATCTTCTGGGTCACACGGCATTCCAGACTGACCGGGCATTGGGCGATGATGGGCGCGCTGACCTCCGAACCGGGCAATAACTCCAGCTTGCATTTTTCAAGCTTCTGGACCTTTGCGCCGCTTTTCATGCCGCAGTAATCCGTCGCTTTTGCCATTGCGGAGGTGGGGAGGTTGATCACAAATTCGCCCGATTCTTCGATGTGCTTATATGAATGCCGCGAAGGACGGACGGAAATATAGGTCATGGCGGGATGCGTGCAGGTAATACCCGTCCATGCAATTGTCAGTACATTCGGTTTTTCCATGGTTCCGCAGGTGACAAGTGCCGGCGGTACGGGCCCGAGCAGAGCGCTGCCCTTCCAGATAAGTTTTCCCATTGGTATCACTCCTTGATTGGATGCTGTTTCTACTTAATTGTAGCATATTCGGCGGTAAAAAGCAATCGGATTTCTACATTTTTTATGCCGGAATAGCCGGGATACTATCCGGATATTTGATATATTGCGTTTTGTATATTGAAACTGGCATTTTCCAAGCCGGAAAACAACGGAATAATACATTTGGTAAAATCATAAATTTTTTTTAGAAAAACAGTTGATTTTCTGTGAGAAATGTGTTATGATAGAAGAGGATATAGATTTGTGATGATCTACTGGATAGGAGGATTGCTATGCAGATTTTTCTGATTAAAGATGCAAAGAACAATATCGTGCATGGTTCTGAAGCAAAAAAGAGAACAGGATGCGGTATTAACCTGCAGCGAACCGACAATATCGGCAAGTACAATGTCAGCGGTGCTGTAGAGGACAACTTTGGTATTATGACAGAGGTCACTTGTGATAAGTGTCAGACCTACTTCACCAAGCGGATTCTGAAGGCGGATCGCAAAGAGATGAACCGTATGCTGAAGGAGGAAAAGAAACGCACCAAGACTTTTGGCGAGGATCCGAATATGGTTTCTCTCGCAGAGGTCCAGGAACAGCGTCTCAAGAAGGAAAAAGCAGAGCAGAAGCGTGCAGCTTCCAAGCCGGCAGCTCCTGTGGAGTCCCCTGTTGAGGCACCGGCACCGCAGCCGGCGGTACAGGAAACAGCTGTTCCCAATGAGGCACCGGAGCTGCAGTTTGAGCAGTATACTCCGCCGTCAAAGAAGCCGGCACCGCCGACAACAACATCCTACGGCGGATTTGCACTGGATAATGATCTTGCACAGTTTGCGCTTCCCAAGGCAGAGGTTGATCCGACGCAGGCAGCATTCCAGGCAAACGAGGGCAAGAATCCCAACATCCTTGCTGAGCAGGAAGCACAGGCAAGAAAGGAAGCAGAGGAAGCCGCTGCAAAGCAGGCTGAAGAAGCAGTTGTTCCGGTTCTGGATGATCCGGATGACATCATGGCACAGTTTGCGCTTCCCAAGATTGCTCCTGCAATTCCGGAAGAGTCCGTTCCCGCGGCAGAAGAACCGGCAGCTCCTGTGGAAGAGAATATTGATGATCTCATGGCGCAGTTTGGCGTGATTCCGTCCCCTGTACCTTCTGATGAAGAAGAGGAAGAGGAACCCGTTTCCGAGGATATGGACGATATCATGGCACAGTTTGCAATTCCTCAGACAGAGCCGGAAGTTGTACAGGAAGAAAAAGCTGCTCCTGTAATGGATGATATTATGGCACAGTTTGCTATGCCTGAGGAGATTGTTGCAGAAGCCGAAGTGATTCCTGATGCAAATGCGATGGATCTGTTCCAGCTGGATGCAGAAGTGGAAGAGGAAGATGCAATGGATGAAATTGCAGACCGGCTGTTCGGCAGTATGCCCGTTGTTGAGGAAGCAGCAGAGGGAACAATTTCTGAAGACGCCGTTCTGGAAACCACAGCAGAGGAAGTGGATCCCTTTG
>JAZQAA010000118.1:0-2097 GCA_045544975.1 Oscillospiraceae bacterium
GGCGGCAATCAAAGGGCATAGGTTCTGTGCCCTTTGATTGCTGAATGCAAAAATTCCAGAAAGGAGTGATGCGGTTGAAATTGCATGGGAATCGCAAATGGATGGCACTCACTGTCTCGGCAGCAGTGGCTTTCTCTGCGGTCGTGCAGCCAACACTTGCGTACATTGTAGCAAAATCACAGTCCGCAGCCAATACCTTCGTCCCGCTCCCCGTCATTGAGGGCGGTCTGGTCATCAGTAAAACAGTTGAGCACCCCTTCGGTGCTTCCTATATCATCCCTGAGAATATCTCCTTCGACTTTGAGGTGGATCTCGGCGCACATTATGCCGGCTTCACACTCACCACCACAGAAGGGGAGATGACCGCCGACGAAAACGGTCTCCTGACTGTTTCCCTTGGACATAATGAATACATCGGCATTGAAAATCTTGACGACGGTATGACCGTCAGCGTGACGGAGCTTCCGGCATCCGCGGGCTTCTCCGCAAAGGATGGCGAAGAACAAAGCCTGACAATTTCCGCAGAGGATACCGCTTATGCTTCGTTCGTCAATGTATATGCGCCGGCTCCGGTTTCGCCGGACAATGTATTCATAGAGGGTGAGAAAATCCTTCAAGGCCGTGACTGGCAGGCAGGCGATGTCTTCACATTCCAGTTTTCGAAGCAGAATGCTGATAGCGAATGGGAGGTTCTGACAACTGCGGAGGTTTCCTTCGATGCTGACAATGCAGACTTTGCACTGTTCAGTTTTACAGAAGCCTTGGCAGAGCTGGAATTCACCGAAGCAGGAAGTTATGACTTCCGCATCAGTGAAGTTCCAGGTGCACTTGAAAATATCATCTATGATGATAGGATTGGTGAAATCACCATTACAGTTGGCGATGCACAGATGGATGGTTTCCTTGAAATTCAGGATATTACTGGTAACGAGAATGCAGCTGTAACAGAGAACGATGATGGTTCTTGGCTTGCAGAGGTTGCCTTTACCAATACCTATCTTGAGGAAACTGAAACGACTGTGACTGAAACAGAAACCACCGTAACTGAAACGGAAACCACCGTAACCGAAACAGAAACCACCGTAACTGAAACAGAAATCACTGTAACAGAAACGGAAACCACCGTAACTGAGACGGAAACGACTGTAACAGAAACAGAAACCACCGTAACCGAAACTGAAACGACTGTGACTGAGACAGAAACCTCTGAAACTGAGACAGAAACAACAGAGACCGAAACAGAAACAAGCGAGTCCGAATCTACAACAGCAGGCAGTGCAACATGGACAATTGGTACTGTTACTGCATATCCGGGTGATACGGATGTATGTGTACCGATCACGATTACGGATGACACAGGACTTTACGACTTCCTGTTCAGCCTTGAGCTTGGTGATGGTCTGACAATTGACAGCGCAGTACTTGGAGATGCTTACACAGATCTTGAACTTCTGACAGATCTGCTTGAGATGAGCTTCACAGGTACAAGCGTAACTGGATTTGATGTTGTGGCTGAGGATGGTGCAGTTGTCATTAACCTGTACTTCGATATTCCGACTGATCTTGCACCGGGCACTTATGACATCATCTTTAATGGTGATGTGGATGCTCATGATGCAAATGGAACAGCACTGGATATCACTGAAGTGAATGGTTCTATCGTTGTACTTGAGCCTGAGTTGATTGGTTATGAGTATGAGATTGAAGGAACCTACCAGTTCTACTTCTCGCATGATCCGAGAGAATTCCAGCCTGAGGATCTGGTTGCTTCTCTGACAAGAATTCCGATTTACACGAATGATATCAAGGGTGAACCGGAAGAACTGACAGATCTGAGTATTATCAGCTTCAATGGTTTGACACCACAGTCCGTATACACTGACAATGACGCTGCATACTTTGTAGGTCAGCTGCCGGCAACGATTACGGATGAATTCGGAACTTATGAGTTCGAAGATGTTGGTACTGCATACATTGCTGTGAAGGGTGATGTCACCTTGACCGGTGAAGCAGATGCAAACGATGCTTCCTATGTTCTGATTTATGCTGCGGATATAGGTGCTGGCAAGGAGGCATATATTTACTCCGAAGAGGATG
>JAZQAA010000119.1:0-3127 GCA_045544975.1 Oscillospiraceae bacterium
ATGGGGTTCGGGCTTTTTATCAGGGGATTCCAAGGGGACAATGTCCCCTTGGCGGAGCCTCAATATGAATCCGCCGGAGGCACTGCTATATTTCCAATTTATTCAGAATCAGAAGACTTCGGAGGTTCTGCTGCAGGAGCGGGAGCTGCAGGTGCCGCCGGAGCTGCGTTGTTCTTGCCACCCTTGAGCATCTTCAC
Organism: Oscillospiraceae bacterium; assembly: GCA_045544975.1. Lineage (GTDB taxonomy): Bacteria > Bacillota > Clostridia > Oscillospirales > Ruminococcaceae > UBA3855. The sequence goes on from JAZQAA010000119.1 coordinate 198, forward strand.
GATCTGGAATGCAAAGACCTCGAGGGAGATCAGGGCTGCCAGACCAATACCCAGGATCCACGGCAGGGACAGACCGGACTTCTCCTTACTGCCGTCCGCTGCGCTGTCTGCGGAATCCGCCTTGCTGTCGGTGCTGCTGTTCGTATTGCCGGCGGGCGCATTGGTTGCATTCTGTGCATTCTCCTCCGCCTTGGATTCGTCATAGGTCTGCTCCTCGTTGGAGGTGCCGGAGCCGCCGTCATTCACTGCGCCGCTGCCATGGCTTGTGGTCACGATACCGCCGTTCTGCTCGCAGAGGTAGGAGCTGAGCCATGCAAGGGGGGTGTTCCAGTTGATTGTACACTCGTTAACGGACCATGCTTCGATGTGGTCCATGTAGCACTTCTGCGGTGCAATGGTACCCTTCTTCCAGCCGGAGCCCTGCACCCAGGGATCCTCCATACCGGAGTTCGGGCCGCCGACCAGAACGCCGCACGGTGCCTTCGGGAATTCCTCGGAGATCTGATTCGACCACCATCTGTGGTGCGGATACTCGACGCTGTGCGTGCCGTAGCCGGTGACATAGGAATAGTCCATTGCATTTCTGCCGAGCAGATAGTCCATTGCGCTTACTGCACCGTTGAGGTAATCTGCATTCTCTGTCACATCATAAGCGTATGCCAGAATGATCGCATTGTCCGCAACCAGGGAATTGGAGCCCCAGATATAGCCGGTATCGCTGTCCTTGTAGCTGATGGTGCTCTGTCCGTAGGGGAGACCATAGCCCTGAGAATTTTCGAGACTGACGAAGTAATCGCCGGCTGCGGAGAGATTGGAAGTGAGCGTGCTGCTTTCATCGCCGGAAAGACTGCCGGAATGCAGTGTCATGGTCAGGGAACCGAGAGAAGCCGTGTGTCCCCAGTCAAAGCTGCCGACAACGCCGACGGATTCACCGCCGTCAAGGGCTGTGGGAACGCTCAGGAAATGGGAAGAGCTCTGCATATCGCTGTAATAACTGCTGTCGCCGGTTGCAGCATACAGCTCGCAGGCTGCCCAGTAGAATTCATCGCTTGCATCATCATCGCCGTACGCACCGCCGCCCACTGCTTCATCCATGGGAGCATACATATCGGGATGTGCCTTAGCTGCAGCGTAGGCATTCTTTGCAGCTGTCAGGCATTCCTCCGCAAATGCGGAATCATAGTCCTTCCACAGACGATAGCTCTGTGCTGCGCAAGCCGCAAGGTTCAGCGTTGCCGGTGTCGTCGGAGGCTTCAGAATTCTCGCTTCCGTATCCTCGGAGGGAGCCACGGCAAGTGCTGTCCACTTTTCGTCGTGGATCTTGTGGTAAGCCATGCCGGCATAATCACCGCTCTGCACCGTCATTTTGAGCATCCATTCCATCTCGTAGCGTGCTTCGTCCAGAAGATCCGGATAGCCGTTGCTGTTCTCCGGAATCAGCATGGAGCCGTCCGCATAGGCGTCCGCTGTGCCGTTTGTAACGGCGCGTTCGTACTGGTTCTGCATGAGCCAGAGGGAAATACCGCCGTTGACAACATATTTGCCGTGGTCGCCGGCGTCGTACCAGCCGCCGGAAACCTCCTGAGAGCCGCTGGATCCGGTATAGCCCCAGGTCTGCTCTACGGTTGCGGTGTCATTCACATGACCTGCGGGGCGTGCGAGGGAAGCCGCATCGCCGGAGGAAATGTACTGCGCCTCAATGTCAATACCGCTGCGGTTCTGGTAGAAATAATTGAGAGAATCATACAGCATATTGGAATATACATCCGTTACGCCGATAGCAAATTCACGGGAAACTGCGCCGTTTGCCGTTTCGAGGTAATAGGTGCCCTCCGTTGTGTAATCGGAGAAATCGAGAATATGCACCGTATCCATCGAGTCGGCGTCATAGCCGAAATAGGTAGAGGTTCCGGTGTAAACGGTATTGCTGGAGGCGTCCTTCAGGTAGAACTCCATGCCGGATTCATCCGTGCAGAGAAAGGTTGCCTTTTTATTGAGGGAAGGGAAGTAGCCGAGCTGATTTGTCAGGATCTCAGCGCGCTGCCATTCCTCGGCGTGGATATAGTCATTGCTGTCGTCAGTCATATCAATGAGACAGAGATTGTCAAACTTCAGCTCCGTGCCTGCCGGGAAGCAGACGGAAGGCGTATACTGACCATCACCGCCGAAATGGAAGGTCCATTCGCCCGTACCGGAAACGGAGGAGCAGTTCTCGCCGTTGGAGCCAAGTGTGAATTCGTAGGCATAGGTATTCCACTGATTGCCGCTGACATTCACGCCAGTCCATGCGTTGTAGTCACCCCATTGACCGTTCGGCTGTGCGGATTTCAGTGCACTTTCCACATCTGCCTGTGTCCAGTTCTCATCGTAGGTCATATTCAGCATATTGCCGTTGCTGTGCCACAGCTCTGCATCATCGACGGTCATATCACCGATCTTGGAGTAGAGCCAGCCGGAATTGCTTGCCCATACGCTGTAGGTCAGTCGGTAGGTGTGACCGGAAACAAAGGTCAGGTTTCTGTGACGGAACTGGCAGTCCCATCTGTCCTCGCCGCCATTGGAGGCACCGCCGGGATTGACAACGGTGATGTTGTAGGTACCGCCGTCGATGGAGAATTCCATCTTACCCGTCATGGATTCGCAGATATGCCAGGGAAGTCCAACCCCCTGTGCAAAGTCGGACTGACCGATCATTTCACCGGCAGAAACGGGAACAACCGGCATGGACTGCGCAAGCACTGCGACAGCGGCAAGTGCATAGATTGCTTTTACCTTTCTCTTCATAAATACCCTCATCTTTCTGTTTGTCTTAAGGCAACACCGCACAAAGACCGCCTGATGGCTCAGCACATCATCTGTTTGCATCTTTTCCGTCATCTCGCCCAAAAATTCCTTGACATACGTCAGTATGCCTGCGCAATTTTTGGATA
>JAZQAA010000120.1:0-10838 GCA_045544975.1 Oscillospiraceae bacterium
ACCCTGGAAGCCAAGGCCGTGAAGGGCCTCTACGGTGCCGGACAGTTTAACGGAAGCTCCGGCTATGAGGAGGCTGCTGCACAGGGACTGGTTGCCGGCGTGAACGCTGCACTGTCCGTCAAGGGAGAACAGCCGATGATCCTGGAGCGATCCGGCTCGTATATCGGAACCCTCATTGACGACCTCGTGTATAAGGGCTGCAGCGATCCCTATCGTATGATGACTTCGCGCAGCGAATACCGGCTTGTGCTTCGACAGGACAACGCCGATGAGCGACTGATGCCGATTGGCAGACAAATTGGACTGCTCAGTGAGGAACGCTATCAGAAAATGCTCCAGAAATATCAGCTTGTTGCCGCCGAAAAAAAGCGTGTGCAGACAACAAATCTCGCTCCGAGCGAGGCTATCAACCGGATGCTCCTGGAAAGCGGAACCGCGCCCTTGCAAACTGGCTGTAAGGTTGCAGATCTCATCCGCCGTCCCCAGCTTTCCTATGCCCAGATCGCGCCATTCGATCCGGAACGCCCGAATCTCCCGCAGGAAGTGCAGGAGCAGGTTGAAATTCAGATTAAATATGAAGGCTATATTTCACGTCAGAATGCGGCAATTGACGCTGCCCGAAAGCTTGAACAGAAATCGCTCCCCTTGGAGCTTGATTATGCTCAGATTCGCGGTCTTAGACTCGAAGCCGCTGAAAAACTCAACCGCCACAAACCCCTCAGTATTGGTCAAGCATCGCGTATTTCCGGCGTTTCTCCCGCCGATGTGAGCGTATTGCTTGTCTGGCTTGAACAGCATAAGGAGGATTATCATGCTGCCAAAATTTGATTCTGCGTGTGAATTGTTCCATGCTGTGGAACTCGATGTTTCACGTGAAACATATGATCAGCTTGTTCGTTATGAGGAATTCCTCACCGACTACAATGAAAAGGTTAATTTGACTGCTGTGACAGATGGCGAGGAAATTCTTGTGAAGCATTTTATCGATAGTATGCTTCTTGCTAAATTCGGTGATCTCCCTGAAAATGCGACAGTTCTTGATATCGGAAGCGGTGCAGGATTTCCCGGTGTACCCCTTGCCCTGTGCCGAAACGACCTTAAGATCACTCTGCTTGACAGTTTGAATAAGCGTGTTATATTTTTGCAGCAGCTGTGTGATTTGCTTGGAATCTCCTGTAATCCAATTCATGGCAGAGCGGAGGAGCTTGCTAAGAAGCCGGATTACCGCGAATCCTTTGATGTTGTCACTGCACGAGCTGTTGCCGCAATGCCGATGCTCGCCGAAATTTCCCTTCCCTTCGTTAAAATTGGCGGACACTGGATTGTTATGAAGGGCCCGAATGAGCCTGTGAAACCTGCATTGCAGGCAATCCGGATGCTCGGCGGAAAACTGACTGACACCATCGAGTACAGCCTTCCCGGCGGCGATCGGAGGGTAATTTATGTCGTGAAAAAGATTTCGCAGACCCCGACAAAATACCCACGCAATTGCGGTCAGATAAAGAATAAACCCCTGTAATCAGGGCGTGATATGTTAGGAAATCCATTATTTTCGTAAGAAATAATGGATTTTTTGTTTGGACACTATTTCCCGAATCTGTTATAATGACATTGTAGGCAATCCGTATATAAAGAAATGGAGGACAACCATGTCAGTATTTTTTACACTCGGAAAAGAAAAAACCGAGGAACAGCGCGTTATTTCCGTGCAAGCAGATCAAATTCGTCCCAATCCTCATCAGCCGCGGACAAACTTTCCACCGTCGGAACTATTGCAGCTCTCGGAAAGTATTCACCAGAATGGTATTTTACAGCCTTTAACTGTTCGTCGACGAGGGGATCGCTACGAGCTGATTGCCGGGGAAAGACGCCTTCGAGCCGCAAAAATGGCTGGACTTAGAGAAGTTCCATGCATTGTTATGGACATCAATGACCGGAATTCGGCAATTCTTGCGCTTGTCGAGAATATCCAGCGCCAGGATCTTAATTTTTTTGATGAAGCTGCCGCCATTGCAAAACTCATCACCTATTATGGCATGACGCAGGAGGACGCTGCATTGCGTCTTGGAAAAGCACAGAGCACGATCGCCAACAAAATTCGTTTGCTGCGTCTTACTGAAGAGGAGCGCGAGAAAATTCTGGCTCACCACCTCACCGAACGCCACGCTCGTTCGCTTCTGAAGCTCAGCGCACCCGAGGATCGTATGAGAATCCTTGATAAGGTCATTCAGTTTTCGCTGAATGTCGAGAAAACAGAACGCGCCATTGATGCAATGCTTGGAAAGTCACAAGAGGACTTGAAATTTCAAAAGAGGAGCGTCCTCTTTCGGGATGTTCGTCTTTTCGCAAACACAATCAACCGTGCGGTGGAAACCATGCAGGCTGCTGGAATCCCTGCCGCTTCCCAGAAAATGCAGTTTGATGACTATATTGAGTACCGTGTGAGAATTCCGCTTTTACCGCAAAATAGTGCAAAATAACAATTGTTTCACAAAAAACATATTCAATTCGATGTTTCACGTGAAACATTTTGGAAAAATATCAATTTTTCTGGGAAATATCCTTTACAAATCCCGCAAAACATGGTATACTTAAATAAGTACCGATGTTAGGAGGCGTATTATGGGTAAAGTCATTGCTGTTGTCAACCAAAAGGGAGGCGTCGGAAAGTCCACAACTGTGGTGAATCTGGCAGCATATTTGGGTTCCCGCGGAAAAAAAGTGCTCTGCATTGACATTGATGCGCAGGGAAATACAACAACGGGCTTCGGAATTAAGAAAAAAAGCGTAGAAATTTCCGCTTATGATCTTTTAATTGGCAAGGCAAAGCTGGAAGATGCCGTAATTGAGACGGAATTTCAGAATGTCAGCGTGATTGCCGGAACCGCGGATCTTGCAGGTGCTGAGGTGGAACTCATTCAGATGGAACACCGTTTTCAGCGACTCAAAATGCAGGTTCTGACCTGCCGTGAGGCGTATGATTATATTTTCATCGACTGTCCCCCCGCGCTCGGAATGCTCACGCTCAATGGATTGACGGCTTGTGACGAAATTCTCGTGCCGATGCTTGCGGAATTCTACGCCCTCGAAGGACTCACACAGCTCATGCACACCTTGCGGCTTGTTCGTACGAATTACAATCCTGCGCTTGAAATCTGCGGCATCCTGTTTACGATGTATGATGCAAGACTGAATGTGTCCATGCAGGTTGTGGAGGAGGTTCGCAAGTACTTCCCTGACAAGATCTTTGAGACGAAAATTCCCCGAAATGTCCGCATTTCTGAGGCTCCGAGCTATGGAAAACCCGTCATGTATTATGACAAGAATTCCAAGGGTGCACAGAGCTTTGAGATGCTTGGAAGGGAGTTTCTTGGTGAGGAACCGATTGAAAAACCAAAGCATCGCGTGATTTTTGGCAGAAGTAAAAAGTGACATTGTAGATAATTTGAGATAGAAAGGGTGATACCATGGCAAAAGGTGGACTTGGCGGCGGACTTGATTTGCTGTTTGAGGACAACACCTCACAGGTGCAGGTGAAGAAGACCCTGCGGCTGTCTGAAGTGGAGCCGAATCGTGCACAGCCTCGAAAAAACTTCGATGAATCGGCAATTTCCGCTCTTGCGGATTCCATCAGGGAACATGGAATTCTGCAGCCTCTTCTGGTTCGTCCGCTTCCGATGGGTGGATACCAGATTGTCGCTGGCGAGCACCGCTGGCGTGCTGCAAGAATGCTTGGACTGGATGAAGTTCCGGTTATCGTGCGTGACCTGACGGATCTTGAAACGGCGCAGATTGCGCTGATTGAGAACCTGCAGAGAGAGAACCTCAACCCAATTGAGGAAGCGCTCGGCTTTAAGCAGCTGCAGGATGAGTATGACATGAAGCAGGATGAGATCGCGAAAACGGTCGGCCGTTCCCGCAGTGCAGTTGCAAATGCAATGCGTCTGCTTCGCTTGCCTGATGAAGTGCAGGAGCTCCTGGTTGACGGAAGCATCTCCGCCGGTCATGCTCGCGCGCTCCTCGGCATTGAGGATGAAGTGCTGATGATTGCCGTTGCACAGAAGGCAGCTGCAGGACTTCTTACAGTTCGTCAGATTGAAAAAATAGCGCAGAATCAAGATAAATCACAGGATGAGGAAAGTTACTCCCTCCGCTCTGACAGCTATTTCCGTGAAATGGAAATCAGTCTGCATGACCGCCTTGGCCGAAAGGTAAAGGTGGATTATAAGCAGAATAAGGGCGTTCTGAAGCTTGAATTCTACGATAAAGCCGATCTCGCAGCGCTTGCTGAGATGCTGACAAAATAATGTTTCACGTGAAACACAGTATAAATTGAAAGGAAATGAAAAACCATGCTCGACATGAAATTTGTAAGAACCAACCCCGATATCGTGAAGGAAAATATTAAGAAGAAGTTCCAGGATGACAAGCTTCCGCTCGTTGATGAGGTTATTGCTCTGGATAAGGAATATCGCGAAACGAAGGTAAAATGCGATGATCTGCGTATGCAGAGAAAGTCCAAGAGTAAGATGATTGGCGGACTGATGGGCAAGGGCGACAAGGAAGGTGCCGAGGCTATCAAGGCTGAGGTTGTGGCAATTGGTGAAGAGCTTGTTCGTCTGGAAGCACGTGAGGAAGAACTGCAGAAGAAGGTTCGTGAGATCATGCTCGTGATCCCGAACATCATTGACGAGAGCGTTCCGATTGGCAAGGACGACAGCGAAAATGTCGAAGTTGCGCGCTTTGGTGATCCCTTTGTTCCGGAATTCGAGGTACCCTACCATGTGGATATCATGGAAAAGCTGAACGGAATTGATCTCGATGCAGCCAGAAAAACCAGCGGCAACGGCTTCTATTATCTGTGCGGCGATATCGCAAGACTGCATTCCTCCATCCTCTCCTATGCCCGTGATTTCATGATTGACCGCGGTTTCACCTATTATATTCCGCCCTTCATGATCAGAAGTGATGTCGTAACCGGCGTTATGAGCTTTGCAGAGATGGAAGGTATGATGTACAAGATCGAGGGCGAGGATCTCTACCTCATCGGCACCAGCGAGCACTCCATGATCGGTAAATTTATTGACACCATTCTCCCTGAGGAGAGCCTGCCGCAGACATTGACCAGCTATTCTCCCTGCTTCCGTAAGGAAGTCGGCGCACATGGCATTGAGGAGCGCGGCGTTTACCGTATTCACCAGTTCGAGAAGCAGGAAATGATCGTTGTCTGCAAGCCTGAGGAAAGCAAGGATTGGTTCGAAAAGCTCTACAACAACACTGTTGATTTCTTTAGAAGTCTCGATATTCCGGTAAGAACGCTGGAATGCTGCTCCGGTGACCTTGCGGATCTGAAGGTGAAGTCCATCGATGTGGAAGCTTGGTCTCCGAGACAGAAGAAGTACTTCGAGGTTGGCAGCTGCTCCAATCTGGGTGATGCGCAGGCTCGCAGACTTGGCATTCGCGTGAAGGGTGCGGATGGTCAGAAGTACTTTGCTCACACCCTCAACAACACCGTTGTTGCTCCGCCGAGAATGCTCATTGCCTTCCTGGAGAACAACCTCAATGATGACGGAAGCATCCGTATTCCGGAAGCACTGCAGCGCTATATGTTCACAGATAAGATTGCAGTGAAGAGATAAATCCTTACAAACAAAAAACCGATGTGCATTGCACATCGGTTTTTTTGTTTTCCACAATTTGTTGAACACTGTCGAAAAATGTTTCACATGAAACTTTATAGTGGAACCGCAGTTCCGGAACGCAGGATTTCCTCCGTTCCATCTTCGTGCAAGATGCGAAGTCCAGCATCTTCCGCATAGCCAATGGCTTTGGCAAGGAATTCGCGATCCCCCTGCGTAACTTTGACGGTATGTCCGATAGTCGCGGAATTTCGGGAATATTCCTCCAGAAAGCTGCGCTTCGGCAGCTCACAAAGGACATCATTCAGACAGAATAGGATGGCATCGAGAAGTGCTTCACGCGGAATTCGGATACCTGTTTCCGTGAAAATATCCGTCACAATCGGACGAAGCTCCTCCGGAAGTGCCGGATCGGGCATGAGGTTTACGCCGATACCGGCAATGACAAATGCCGGAATTTCGCCGGAAAATTGCGCTTCACACAGAATCCCGCAGATCTTTTTTTGGTTCAGAAACAGATCGTTGACCCATTTCATCTGCGTAGAAACCGCAAATCGCTGCAGTGCCCGATGCACTGCAACCGCAATCGCTGCAGTCAGCGCCATCATATCATCGGAAGTGAGCTTCGGTCGAAGTATCACCGAACAGTACAGACCGCCCTCCGGTGAATGAAAGGACTTGCCGAGCCGTCCTCTTCCAGCTGTCTGTCGGTTAGCATAAACCACAAATCCGTCCGGCGCATCGGAGCGAGCAAGTTCCTTTGCTGCAAGGTTTGTCGAGTCGATTTCCTCATAGAATCGGCATTGTTTCATGAATGGGTATTTCATATGAGTTTCCTTTCTGATAAAATTTGCAGGCATGGGACGAGATGTATTCTGCATAGAATATCGCAGCAAAAAACTGCGAAAGGGGACTGATTGTATGGAAGAGTCCGCAAAATTTGCTTACCGGATCGCCCTTGCCGGCAACCCGAATGTCGGAAAATCCACCGTGTTCAACGCCCTCACAGGGCTGCACCAGCACACGGGAAACTGGGCAGGAAAAACCGTTACAAACGCCGAAGGTACGATGTTTTTAGGAGAGAACCGCTGCCTTCTGACCGATCTTCCGGGAACCTATTCTCTGCGCGCCGGCTCCGCGGAGGAGGAGGTTGCCCGCGATGCAATTTGTTCTGGGGCGTTTGACGCGGTTGTCGTTGTCTGCGACGCGTGCTGTCTTGCGCGCAACCTCTGCCTGCTTCTGCAGATTCTCCGCGTAACACAGCGCGTTCTGCTCTGTATCAATCTCCTTGACGAAGCGGAGCAAAAGGGGATTTCCATCGATCTGAAATTGCTTGAAGAAACGCTCTGCATTCCCGTTGTCGGAACGAGTGCGCGCAGTGAGGAGGGACTTGATACACTCCTTACGCGCCTTGGAGAACTGCTTGCACAGCCCCCAAAAAAACTGCCGGAAGCCGGAGAAATCTCCCCGATTCCCGAGGAATCGGAAATAGAAGAGATCGTCAAAAAAGCGCAAGAGATCGCGGATTCTGTCACAACCATCCCATCTGACGCGGATGCGCGCGACCGAAGGCTTGACCGGATTTTCCTCAGTCGCCGCTTCGGCATTCCCATCCTTTTGCTGCTCCTTGCCGCCATTCTCTGGCTCACCATGCGCGGCGCAAACTACCCCTCGCAGCTGCTCTCGCAGATCCTTTTTTCTGCCGGCAGCACCGTCCGGCATCAGCTGCTCTCATGGGGTGTGCAGGAAGGTATTGTGAGCTTTCTCGTGGACGGTATTTACCGCGTCCTTGCGTGGGTTGTGTCCGTCATGCTGCCGCCCATGGCGATTTTCTTTCCGCTCTTTACCCTGCTTGAGGACGCAGGCTACCTGCCGCGCGCCGCGTTTCTCCTCGACCATGCTTTTGCAAAGGCAGGCGCCTGTGGAAAACAGGCACTCACCATGGCAATGGGATTCGGCTGCAATGCTGCTGGTGTGACGGGCTGCCGCATTATTGACTCTCCAAGAGAACGCACGATCGCCATTCTGACGAACAGTCTTGTGCCCTGCAATGGCAGATTTCCGCTTCTGATTTCAATTATCACCATGTTTTTCTTCGCAGGTACGGGAATTATTGATTCCATCGGCGCAGCACTCATGCTGCTTGGCTGCATCCTTCTCGGTGTCCTGATGACCCTGCTTCTGTCGAAGCTCCTCTCCCGTACAGTCCTGCGCGGCGAGCCATCCTCCTTCATACTGGAGCTTCCGCCCTATCGCCGTCCGCAGATTGGAAGAGTGCTTGTTCGCTCGATTCTTGATAGAACCGTATTTGTTCTCGGAAGAGCCTGCATGATCGCCGTTCCTGCCGGCGCGCTGATCTGGCTTCTGGGAAATTGCCCTGCAGGTGAGGGAACGCTCCTGCTGGAGCTTGCGGATTTCTTTGACCCCTTTGCAAGGCAGTTAGGGCTTGACGGCGCGATTTTTCTTGCATTTTTGCTGGCATTTCCGGCAAACGAAATTGTCATCCCCATCGTGCTGATGATCTATCTCTCTGAGGGGAGTCTGGTGGAACTCAGCGACCTTTCCACAGTCCACAGCGTCTTTGTGGAAAACGGATGGACCGCCGTCACAGCACTTTGCACCATGATATTTTCGCTCCTGCATTTCCCCTGCTCGACAACGCTCCTGACCATCCGGAAGGAAACGGGCAGCTGGAAATGGACAGCATTTTCGGCGGTTCTGCCAACTGCTGCCGGAATGCTCATGTGCTTTCTTCTCCATCTTTGCACCAGCTGGCTGTTTTCTGCATAGGATGAAAGAGCGGCAGATGCCGCAATTCCGGGAAGAAAGCAGGTGGCACAATGCTGCGCGAATTCCTCCTTGCGCTTGCAGTTTCAGTGGATACCCTCTTTGCGGCGATGGGATGCACCATGGATGGCATCCGGATTCCGCGCCGCTATGCGTGGGCAATGAGTGCCGTCGGGACTTGTTTTCTCGGCTGCGCCATACTCGGCTCTGCGTGGCTGTCGCAGTGGATACCGCCTGCAATGGGCAGAATCGGCGGCTGTGTGATACTCTGCGGTATGGGGATTTTTCAGCTCTGCCGCAGTGCCCTGCACCGGACGCTTGCGCGCCGCGAAGCGATGTGCCTGCACTGGAAGGGAATCGGCATTGTCATCCGGATTGCCCTTGACGAATGCGAAGCGGACGCGGACGGCTCCAAATCCCTCAGCCTGCACGAGAGCCTGACCCTTGCAGCGGCGCTCTCCCTGGATTCTCTTGCAACCGGGTTCGGCGCGTGCATTGGGGGAGGCGGGGCAGTTTTCTGCCTTCTGTGGAGTTTTCTGCTCGGCATCCTTGCCGTTGTGATTGGCTGCTCTCTGGGCAACCGCCTTGCCAAACGCAGCGGTGCATGGGCGGGGAGTGTGCTGCTGATTTTGCTTGGGGTTATGCAGCTGTTCGGGGGTGGTTAAATCGCTGTGCTTGCGGAAAAGGGGGATTCCCCTTTATACAGGACAAGATCCCCCTTTTCGCGTTTACCAGTTCATCATTGTCCACTCGCCGTCAATAATACCGAACAGGAATTCATCGGGCGCTGTGCCGTAGGTATCCTCGTCCAGATTTTCGTAGCCCACCTGAAGCAGAACCGGATGTTCGGCTTCCACTTCGATGCCGTATTCTGCGAGTCCAAGATCATCGAGCTGCTCCGCAAATTCGTCCTCATCGAGCACTTTGGGCGCACTAATTGTAAAGCTCCAGTCGCTGTCGTTTCCAAAATTATATTCGATTTCAAAGTGGAATCCTTCCACCATCTCTTCATCGAACATCGCCGCGATGGAGTCGTAGCCTTCCTCTTCCAGAAGTGCATCCAGATCCTTGTCATATTCCTCTGCAAGCGTGGTGTAAAGCTCTTCGATCACATCATAATGCCACTGACCGAAGGAAGCCAAATACTGCTCCTCATCCTCGTTCTTGAAGGACATCAGATAGCCGTACAGCTTCTCCTGCGCCCCATCCACCGTCACTTCAAAGGCAGAATTGACAAAATACCACTCCTCATCCTCTGCCTGCACAGCGTAGAGCTCGGAGAGATTGTCCTCTAAAAATTCGAGCGTCACATCATCCTCGCATTCAAATGCAAGGGAAACGCGGTAAGCTGCCGTGATGTCAAGCTTCTGATGATCGGGAAGCTTTACGCTCTCAGGCTCCACCTTCTCGGAATTCTCCACCGTGTAGGTGAAGCTCTCAAAATCCTCGCCCTCGCCCAGAGAATCCAGCCAGTTTTCAAGACTTACTTCCGCAAAATCCTCCGCGTCCTTGCAGCCAAGGCAGGCGTAGAAATCCTCGTCATCCTCGAACATCTCCTCCATGCCGTCGAAGAACGCATCCTCGTTCATCAGTTCCAGAAGATCATCCGCATCCTTGTTCTCGAAAGCGGACAGGTACTCCGCAAGCCGTTCCTTGTACGGCTGCTTCTCACCGCATCCAGTGAGGGAAAACACCGTACTCAGCGCAAGCAGCGCAGCGGTCAATTGCTTTGTTCGTTTCATTAGGAATTATCCTTTCTGTCAGTTGTTGTATCAATCGATATTTACCCATTGTTGTACCCTACCATCGCAAAAACAAAGGCATCAATGATACCCTCATCATCCACAATGACCCATTCGTCATCCATCTCTGCAAGAATCAGTTCATCCGGAAAATAGCTGTTTATGTAATCAATATCATACTGAACTTCAATACGAACATAGTTTTCGCTGTCAACTTCAATCTCCAGTTCATCATAACACATATTCTCAACCGCTTCTGTGAATTCCTCTTCATCGAGATATTCTGCTTCACCGAGCGTAAAGCTCCATTCACCGCAGTCCCCCGTTGCACATATAAAGATAGACTTCACATCGCCTTCAATCATCTCATCAACAGCAGCATAACCTGTAGCTTCCGCTAATTCTTCCATCGTAAGAGCATTTGCGTCCGCGAAATACGCATAAGAAGTATTCAATATGGTATGATCCCACTCACTGAGTGAATCAAAATACGCATCCTCATCCGCATTCTGATACAGCATCATGAAGTCATATGCCTTCTGCAGCGCCCCATCCACCGTCACTTCAAAGGCGGAGTTGACAAAATACCACTCCTCATCCTCTGCCTGCACAGCGTAGAGCTCGGAGAGATTGTCCTCTAAAAATTCGAGCGTCATAGCATCCTCGCATT
>JAZQAA010000121.1:0-8779 GCA_045544975.1 Oscillospiraceae bacterium
ACATGGTGCTGTTTGTCATGGCAACGCCATTGAGCTCAAGCTCTACATCAGCTACATCCTCAGCTGCAGTTTCCACATAGATCTGACCTTCGTTGATCGTACCATATACATGGTAGAGACCGCTGCCTGTGATCTTTGCAGTCTTGCCGCTGATCTGAACAACGCCGTTGTCGTCGCCCTCAACAGTGATGCCGCTGTCGCTAAGGTAAATGTACACCTCGTTGCTGATCGGGGTAACGCCGACCATCTTCTTAAGTGCTGCAAGGTCGAACGCATTGACTGCATTATCCGCAACAATATTTGCGTTGTCAAACGCATTCTGACTGAGTGCACCGTTGCCGAGCAGGTAATCCTGGAGTACGGCAATATCGGAGGCATCCACAGCACTGTCGAGATTCACATCACCTGCAAGTGTCTGTACTGCAGAGAAGTTCAGTACCGGCATGGATGCGCACATAGTACCTACTGCCAGCAGACCAGCAAGACCGCGGTAAAAACGAGTTTGCTTCTTCATTGTTAATCGCTCCTTTATCTTCATATTTTCAGACATTCTGTTCGTATGCAGAAGCTGCTTCTCCTGCAATTATCCATATTATACCGATGATTTCTTAAAGAAATCTTAAAATTATGAAAAATAACAAAAAGATTTTTGAAGCCGGAAAAAATAATCGTAGAAAAAAACCAAGGCATAAAGTAAAAAAACCGGAAGGATCCCTCCTTCCGGTTCTGTTTTTATACATAGGACACTTCGCGCTTTGCTTTCTTTGCCTTCTTCACATCACGCCACTTGATCATGCGCACCTTGTTCCGGAGGATCCGGTAGGTTACGATACGGGCAAGCACAGTGATGGCTGCCATCCCCAGAACCACAAGCCAAAGAATGGACTGCACGGACGGATCCGTAATGAATGACTCTGTCATCAGGATTTGCATCACCATCATTGCACTGATACAGATGAGATAAACGATGTAGAGCACAACACCCTTTCCTTTATTCGTCTCCAGGAAATTCACATTGCGCATACCCGGCGTCACACTCACGCAGAGCATACTGTGTGCAAGGATATAAAGAAACAGGAGCATGATCAGACGCATCGGAAGTCTGCCGGCATGACCGCACAGCACGATGAAGATCACATCCGCAGCGGCGCAAATCGCATGGATGATGTCAACAAGCAGTGCCATTTGCTGCGGAACCGTAGATGCCTTCAGCGGCACCACACAGAGAAACTGGTAATTCTGGCTGTAAATTGCATAGATGAACACACCCACACCGCTGAGCAGCATACTGAATGCCACGAGCAGTCCCATGCCGAAACCGCCGAGGGCATCCACATCATAGCCGGTTACTGCGCTGAGCAGACTTGCCACGGATGCAATGCAGAAGCATACAGCGATCAGGCTGTACAGACCGAGCATTTCCCAGCATTTCATAATCGAATGCAAATTCTTTTCTTTCATAGCTTCCCCCTTATTCATCTCTCCAGGAAGACTTCGCTGCCTTCTTTTCCACGATCTGCTTTTCATAGATCCAGCTGAATACATATGCCGCAAGTGCGATCACAATGCCGGGCACACCGCCGAGTGCACGAACGGCAGGAAGCTCATAAAACGGTGCAAAGAAATTCAACATCGAGCCGAACCAGATCACATAGAACAGGATCAGTACCACCGGCAGGAGGATCTCTATTGCTTTGCTGCGCTTCCGATAAAAGGCACTGAAGCCGGATACATGAATGACCACCAGCGCGATTGCAAGTGTGAGTGTCATCAGCCCGATATGTCCTCTGACGGGATCCAGCTTTTCCATACACAGGAGCATCACATTGCCGATCATCGAAATCAGTGTGATGAGTGTTGACATCACCGCAAAATAGCGGTAGCTGAGCTTCACAATGGTCAGCTTTGTCACAGGCAGATGGCAGAAAAGCTTGTAGACAAACAAGCATCCATCCACCTTAGTATTGTTCTGCGTTTTGTTGTTGGGGGGCATCAGGGCATTGAATGCATACATGAAAAACAGCATGAAGGCTGCATTGCACATAAAAATAAGGAAGGCACCTGTGTCATTCGCAATTTCCTCTGCGGTGTCAAATATACAGAAGAATATGTAAAAAAATATCATGAGCAGCCCAAGCCCAGCAAAGACAGCATTACAGAGATACTGTGCTTTACCGCCAATGGCATACTTCGCCTTATCCGCACGGCGGACAGCGGAGAGCTTCGGATTGTATTTTACCTGTTGTTTCTGCTTAGCCATGGTTTTCGCCTCCCAGCTCTACGATATCCTCCCTGTGTCCCCAGATGCTGAAGGTGAGGAGGTTTTCGATATTCGGAGTATGTACGGATACACCTTCGAATTCACCCAGATGCTTCCGAAGAACGAGCGCTTCAAAGCTTGTGCTGCCGCGACGGATGCCGATGCACAGCTGCTCCCGTTTCGGATTAAGCTCACGCAGTCCTGCGGAAATCACCGCATACTTATCCTCGACCTCATCAATTGCCATGCTCTCTGTGACCTTACCGTCAATGAGAACAGTGATGCTGTCTGCAATCTTATCAAGATCCCCCGTAATATGCGTAGAGAACAGTACGGAACGCTCCCCTTCTTCCACGATCTCACGCAGAATGTCCAGAACCTCAATTCTTGCAACCGGATCCAGACCAGCGGTCGGTTCATCAAGAATCAGAAGATCCGGATGATGTCCGAGCGTCAGGGCAATCATCGCCTTGGTCTTCATACCCTTGGAATATTCGGAGAACTTCTTCTTCGGAGGAAGATTCCACATTCTTGCATACTTCTCAAACAGCGCCTGATCCCAGTTCTCATACATGGTGGCAAATGCCTTCGCATATTTTTTAATATTGGAATTGATCAGCAGATAATCATCATCCGCTACATAGCCGATGCGCATTTTTGCCTCGACCTCATTCTCCACATTGTCCATGCCGAACACACGGATGCTGCCGCTTGTCTTTTCAATCGCATTGAGGATGAGACGAATGGTTGTGGTCTTGCCGGCACCATTTTCACCAACCAAACCCATTACCATGCCCTTTTCCAGCTTAAGATTGATGTTATCCAGTTTAAAATCTGTAAACTCCTTGCAAAGTCCCTCAATTTCCAGTGCATATTCTCTGTTCATTTTCCCTCTTCCTTTCCAGAATGATCATTCCTGTTCGAAGACAGCTTCCACCGTCTGCAGAACTTTTTCCTTATCCATGCCAATCTTTCTGCACTCGCCTGCCATTTCTGCGAGCTTTTCAAGCAGCTCCTTCTCACGGCCGCGCTGCAGCTCATCGAGCTTATCCAGCCGGACAAATGTCCCCTTGCCGGAAATCGTATAAACCAGTCCCTCATGCTCCAGATCAATGTAAGCTCGCTTCGTCGTGATCGCGCTGACATTCAGATCCTTCGCCAGCTGCCGTACACTTGGGAGCATCTCATTGTTTTTCAGCTCCCCCTCATAGATCGCTCTGCGAATGCCGTCCTTGATCTGTTCATACATGGGCTTTTCGCTGGTATGACTGATATAAATATTCATTCCATCGCTCCTTTCCTGTGCAGTTTCATAACGGAATCCAAACTGGGTTTGTTTAGTATACCGTGTATATGCTGTATATACAGTATATCACCTATACACGGACTTGTCAAGTGTTTTTTCAAAAAAATTCTGAAAAAACAAAAAACCCGGAATTCTCGCGGAATTCCGGGTAAATTACTTGTTTAATCCACGCCCTCCGAATCAGAAAAGCGCTGAAGGAACTGGCGAGTACGTTCATTCTGGGTATTACCGAACACCTCTTCAGGAGTACCCTCCTCCACAATCACACCGCCATCCATGAAAATAACATGATTCGCCACATCCCTTGCAAAAGCCATCTCATGAGTGACAATCACCATGGTCATGTTTTCTTTCGCAAGTTCCTTGATCACCTTGAGGATTTCGCCTGTCAGCTCGGGGTCAAGAGCGGAAGTGGGTTCATCAAAGAACAGAATCTTCGGATTCAGCGCAAGCGCTCTTGCAATAGAAACACGCTGCTGCTGACCGCCGGACAGCTCACAGGGATATGCCTTTTCCTTGGTTTCAAGTCCCATCTTCGTAAGCAGCTTGCGGGCGTTTTCGATTGCCTGCGCCTTCGGCTGCTTGAGCACATGAATGGGCGCCTCAATCACATTCTGCAGAACGGAAAAATGCGGGAAGAGATTGAAATTCTGGAACACAAGTCCGATTTTCAGGCGAATATCGCGCAGAACGGACTTGGGTGCATAGACAGGGGCATGGGTCTTGGGATCCTCATGGAGCATATGCTGCCCGTCCACAATAATCTCGCCGCCATCCGCTTTCTCGAGCTGATTAACGCAGCGCAGCAGTGTGGACTTGCCGCTGCCGGACGGACCGATGATGGCGACAACCTCACCCTCCTCCACCTGGAAGGAGATATCCTTGAGAACCTCCAGATTGTCGAATCGTTTCTGAATGTGCTTGACTTCAAGAATTGCCATTGCCGGAGACCTCCTTCTTTAACGATAGTAGTTGAATTTCTTCTCAATGTACATGAACAGCACCGTCACAATGGCGTTCATCACAAAATAGAATGCACCTGCCACAAACAGCGGCGCGATCGACGAATAGGTATTCATGAATTCCTTGGATTTCTTGGTAATTTCCATAAAACCGATGACATTGGCAAGAGAAGTATCCTTGACAAGAACAATCACCTCGTTGGAGGTTGCAGGGATAACATGCTTGGTAACCTGGGGCAGAATAATACGGAAAAATGTCTGCATTTTTGTCATGCCGAGCATCTGCGCCGCCTCGTACTGTCCCTTCGGAATGGCTTCAATGCCGCCGCGGAAGATCTCCGCAAAATACGCAGCATAATTCAGTACAAAGGAAACTGTCAGTGCCGCAAACATATACTGATCCTTCGGCATGGAGTTGATCATATTGAAAAAGTCCCAGATGCCGCCCGTTTTACCGGAATCAGCAGCGGATACACAGAGCATGGGGATCGCATAATAGATGGCGATGATCTGGAGCATGAGCGGCGTGCCGCGCATAACAAGAATATAGAGATTGGTCAGCCATGCAATCGGCTTGAAGCGGCATTTTTTCAGCCATGTTACGGCGGCCCCAAGCGGAATCGAGAGTACAAGCGTACAGAAAAAGAGTGCCAGAACATTGGGCAGATAACGCAGCAGGATGACGACTACATTCATAATGTCACTGAAATTCATAACTGTTCCCCTTTAGCATAGTATTACACTACTTGATTATAACATATTCCGGCAGGATTGTCAATGAAAACACTGGAAATTCCGTTTTTTTGAAATTTCACCTCAGGTACTTGCAATATTTTCAAAAGCGTGGTATG
Source organism: Oscillospiraceae bacterium (assembly GCA_045544975.1). Classification (GTDB taxonomy): domain Bacteria; phylum Bacillota; class Clostridia; order Oscillospirales; family Ruminococcaceae; genus UBA3855. The sequence goes on from JAZQAA010000121.1 coordinate 5,380, forward strand.
ATAGAAGTACAGAAAATCGGAATGCACGATCGTGCAATACAGAACGAATTACAGGAGGGATTCACTTATGAGACATTCTATTACAAAGCGTGCAGGATGTCTGCTCCTTGCGGCAGCACTTGCAGGGCTGGCTCTGCCCGCTGTCAGCGCAGCGGACGAAGCGGCAAAGTATGAGTTTGAGGACGGCGCGACAAACGGCGGTGAGATTTACGAGTCCGGCTGGGTCGGCAATTCTGCCGAGGACGGCAGCGGCGTGGACTATGATCTGACAACCGCATCCGGCGGCTTTTCCTATGTCGGACAGAAGGGCACAACTGTCAGCGTGGATGTCACTGTACCGGAGACAGGACTTTATGAACTGACTGTTTCCTACTGTCAGCCGTTTGATACCAACAAAAAGGTACAGTACCTCAATGTCAACGGCGTCAGCCAGGGTGATGTCAGCTTCACCTTCAATACAAGCTTCGAGGAATGCTCTGCCGGCGTTGTCATGCTGCAGGAGGGCGTCAACACCATCGAATTCAAGGCATACTGGGGATACACCTATTTTGATTATCTGCTCATCGAACCGGCTGCGGACTATCTGACAAACCTTTCCCCGACAAGACAGCTTTCCAATCCGAATGCATCGGATTCAACCAAACGCCTTTACAATTACCTTTGCGATATGTACGGAAACCATATTATTTCCGGACAGCAGGAATACTGCGGCTCCCACAACTACAATCAGTGGAATGATCCGGATACCTATATCAAGGACAACGAAGCAGAATTCCAGTACATTCTTGAAAAGACCGGCGAGCAGCCGGCAATCCGCGGCATTGACTTCCTTGCTTACAACACCACCTCTGACTGGCGCGATCAGGCACCGGAGCGCTGCATTGAATGGGTGAACGAATACGGCGGCATTGCCACCGTCAGCTGGCACTGGAATGTTCCCACGGAGGAGGGCAGTACAGAAACCGCTTTCTATGTGGAATCCACCGGAAATACGCCTTTCACCACCTTCAGCATTACCAATGCCCTGCAGGAAGGCACATGGGAAAACGATGTCATCATGGCAGATATTGCGCTGATTGCAAGCGAGCTGCAGAAGCTTGAGGACGCAGATGTCCCGATTCTCTGGAGACCCCTGCACGAAGCAGAGGGCGCATGGTTCTGGTGGGGCGCGGAAGGTCCTGAGCCCTGCAAACAGCTGTACCGTCTGCTGTATGATCAGCTGACCAATGTTTATGGACTTGACAACCTCATCTGGGAATGGACGGGCTACACCTACGAAACCTCTCCGGACTGGTATCCGGGTGATGATGTGGTGGATATTGTCGGCTACGACAAATACAACGCAGCGGATGGTCTGCCGAATCTCAGTTCCATCGCCTCCACCTTCTACAGTCTGGTACAGAGTACGGAGGGAGAGAAGATGGTTGCCATGACAGAGAACGATACCATTCCTTCTCTGGAAAATCTGCTCAACGACAGGGCTGCGTGGCTGTATTTCTGCCCGTGGTATATGAATTACCTGACAAGCGAGCAGAACAATCCCGTGGATAATCTCGTGGAGATTTACCAGAGTGATTACTGCATTACACTGGATGAACTTCCCGATCTGAAGAGCTACCCTCTCCCCGAGGCATCCGATGTGGCTGGTGATATCAATCAGGATGGTTCCTTAACACTGATTGATCTTCTCACCCTGCAGCGGCATCTGCTTGGCAGTGTGGATTTCACTGCTGTACAGGCCACTGCTGCGGATGTGAATGCGGACGGCGCAGTGAATGTCTTTGATCTTGGACAGCTGAAAAAAATGCTGCTCCCTGCATAAAAAATCAAAATCCCCCTCTTACAAAAGAGGGGGATTTTTTACCACATAAATTCTTCCTTCGGGGCAGGTGCCATGGAAGGCTCCTCATCGGGGGGAAGCAGCTCCAACTTTTTGGCGGCTTTCTGAATCTCAGAACGGATATACAAATCCTGCAGATACTCATGGAGCGGAAAGACCTTGGCAAACACTTCATGCACTGCTTCCGTCAGCAAAGCACTGCCGATCAGTTTCCTATCCGTGATATGCACTTCAGCAGACAGGCTCTTTTTCTTAAAATACGGCAGGAGTGATTCCTCCGGACAGGGCTTTGCCCGCTTGTATTCTTCTCCGCCGATCGTGATTCCATCCTTCTCCAGAGCCTTCACCAACTGCAAAAACGTTGCAGCATCGGCAAGAAGCTCCTGGCGCAACAATGCCATAAAGGCAGCATCGGGCTTCGCAATACGGAAACCGCAGCTCACACCCTCCGGGGAAAGCTCAAAAAACAGTGTCGGGGATTTGCTCCAATACATCGCCTCATGGCGCACATAAATCCACATAGTATCCCGATAATGCAGAAACGGCGGAAAACTTGCGTCCTTATAGATCCTTGCCGCCTTTGCCATCATGTCCGGAATCTCACTATACGGCTCGTACAAGAGCTGCGCAAGTTCCTTGAGCGGTTCATACACCTGTTCGGTATAGATACCCTTATGCGCTTCAAACCATTCTTTATTGTTGTTGGCACGAATGCCGGCTAAAAAATCAAGTGCTTCTCCGGAAAATCCTTGAAACATTTGTTCCCTCCTGTTGGAATCAAATTGCTTTCTCCCGAATATCGGGAGAAAGCATCATGATCATTATTTGTTTACTTGCCGATTGTGGTAACATCGCTGCCGAACCAAGTGGTAGAAATCTCTGCCATGGTACCGTCCTCCACCATTGCGTGGAGCTGCTTCATCACTTCATCATGCAGAGCCTGATCGCCCTTGCGGAAGCCGATAGCATATTCCTCGGACTGAAGACCCTCTTCCATAACACGATAAGCCTTGCCGCTTGTTGTGATCTCATAGTTTGCAACGACGGAATCCATGAACACTGCATCCACCATGCCAAGATCCAGCTCCTGCAGAGCTGCAATGTTGGTCTCGAGAGCAGTCATCACTGCGCCGTTCTCCTCCAGATCGGATTCCTGCAGCAGAGTCTGTGCAGTGGAACCATTCTGAACGCCGATATCCAGACCATGCAGATCCTCGAGAGAGTGGATATCGCTATCCTCCTTCACAACGAAAATCATCTCATTGTTCATATAAGCCTCGCTCATGAGCATGATTTCCTTACGCTCGTCGGAAACGGACAGACCATTCCAGATGCAGTCGATGGTGCCGACATTCAGATCCTGCTCCTTGGTATCCCAGTTCACAGGCTGCAGAACGAGTTCCACACCCATACGCTTGCAAACCTCGCGGGCAACATCAATATCAAAGCCCACCAGCTCGTCGTTCTCATCGGTATAGCCCATCGGCTTGAAGGTCGGGTCCAGACCCAGTACGAGCTTGCCTGCATCCTTTACCTTCTGCAGGGACAGATCCTCGCCAG
>JAZQAA010000122.1:0-1730 GCA_045544975.1 Oscillospiraceae bacterium
TGAAGCGGATGATCTGCTTGGAACGCTTGCAGCTGCCTGCCAGGTGCGCGGTGATGAGTGCATTCTGATGACCGGTGACCGCGACAGTCTGCAGCTGGTGGATTCCCATGTAACAGTGCATCTTGTGACCAATCGGGAAAATATCCCCTACACACCGGAGCGTTTTCAGGCGGATTACGGCTTTGCACCGATCCATCTGACAGATCTCAAGGCACTGATGGGCGATTCCTCCGATAATATTTCCGGCATCAAGGGCATTGGTGAAAAAACGGCAATGGCACTCATCCAGAGCTGGAACAGCATTGAAGAGATGTATGCGCATATCGACGAGGTGCAGGCAACGCCCCGCATCAAGCAGAAGCTTCTTGACGGCAGGGAGGATGCGGAGCAAAGCAAATGGCTTGCCACCATCCGCACGGATGTGCCGATTTCTACAGAAACGGAAAACTATCTTCCAAAGCCAATGCAGGAGGATGCACTGCGCAGACTTCTCACTGAGCTTGAAATGTATAAGATTCTTGACCGACTGGGACTTTCCCCGCTCGGAACACTTGAGGATGTACAGGAATCCGCTGTACCTGCTGAAGCACCAGTGCTCACGCAGGGAGAATGGGTGATGCCGAAGGGTATGGCTGCCTACACACTGCGTGACGGAATGCTCCATATACTTGATGGGGACATCGTACGCACAACAAGCAATCCGGAAGAAATTCTCGCATTCCTACACAATGACACGCCCAAGCTCACGAACGATGCCAAGCCGCATTATCACTATGCGCTTTCACATGGAAGCAGTCTGCAGGGACTTATTTTTGACGCGGCGGTATGCGGCTATCTGCTCAATCCCTCCGCAACGGATTACAGCACAGCCGCGCTCTGTGCACAGCTGCATATTCCGTATTTTGAGGAGCTTTCAGAATTCTCCGATTTGCAGGCTTTGCCGGCTCTTTATGAAAAGGCAATGGAACGCCTTGAAGCAGATGGCATGACGGCGCTCTGGAAGGAGATTGAACTTCCACTCACAAGGGTTCTTGCATCCATGGAGTTTACGGGCATTCAGGTGGATCCGGATGGCATCCGTGCATTCGGCGATGGACTTTCGGAGAATATTGCGCAGCTTGAAGCACAGATCTATGAATATGCAGGAAGTCAATTCAACATCTCCTCCCCGAAGCAGCTTGGCGTTGTGCTGTTTGAAACGCTCGGACTTCCTGCCAAGAAGAAAACCAAGAGCGGATATTCCACCAATGCGGAGGTGCTTGAAGAACTCCGTCCGCACCATCCGATCATCGGACTGATTCTGGAATACCGCCAGTATACAAAGCTGCTCTCCACCTATGTGGACGGTCTGCTGAAAACGGTTGCAGATGATGGAAGAATTCACACGAATTTTAAGCAGACAGAAACCCGAACAGGACGCATTTCTTCAACGGAACCGAATCTGCAGAATATTCCGGTTCGTACAGAACTCGGACGCAATATGCGAAAATTCTTCACAGCATCCGAAGGCTGCATTCTTCTCGATGCCGACTACAGCCAAATCGAGCTTCGCCTTATGGCGCATCTGAGCGGTGATAAGGCGATGCAGGAGGCATTCACAAGCGGCGCGGATATCCATACAGCCACAGCGGCAAAGGTCTTTGATATGCCGGAGGATTTTGTCACTCCCGAGATGCGAAGTGCCGCAAAGGCTGTGAATTTCGGCATTCTCTACGGCATGGGGGCGTCTT
>JAZQAA010000123.1:0-6782 GCA_045544975.1 Oscillospiraceae bacterium
GCTTTCTGCAATCAGCAGACCCGGATCGGGTTCATAATAGTGTATGAGCTGCGGTTCTGAAAGCTTTGTAAAAATCTCAAGCTCCGGCAATGTCAGATCCGTTATTGGAATCAAGTTCTGCATAGATACCTCCCCGTTTACTTAAATCAGGATCCCATTGCAGTGATCCATCTCATGCTGAATGATCTGGGCAGACAATCCGGAAAAGCTGCGAATTCTCACCTGAAACTGTGTGTTCTGGTAACGCACCTTGACGCTTTTGAAGCGTTTGGTTTTCCTTGGACCGCCAAGAAGGGACAGGCAGCTTTCTTCTGTTTCGTATTCCCCTGTTTGTTTGATAATCTCCGGATTGAGCATCACCATACATTCCGTATTATGAAAAAAGGCGATGATGCATTTGGACTCGCCGATCATATTTGCTGCCATTCCTACACAGCGTTCCTGATGCGCAGTCAGTGTATCACGCAAATCCTGCACAATTGCCAAATCATCCGGCGTGCAAGGCACTGATTTCCTGGCAAGAAATATCGGGTCATGCATTAAAGGTCGAACCATATCCTCTTCCTCCTTATCCGTTTTTGTTTTCTCTATTATATCACCGAATCGGTTTTCTGTCAATTTTATATCCTATTAAATTGCACTTGATGATTTGTATTTCTCAATATTGACATTTCATTCCAAACATGGTATAATTTTTGCAAGTAACAGAAAAGGAGGATTCAGCAATGGTAAAACATATTATTCTCTGGACACTGAAGGAAGAGTTCAGTGAAAGTGAGAAAGAAAACATCAAAGCCGGCATCAAGGAAGGGTTGGAAGGACTTTTAGGCGTCGTTCCTGGTCTTGTCTCAATCCATGTACAGACAGGACGCCTTGCAAGCTCCAATGCAGACCTGATGCTTGATTCCACTTTTGAAAGTATTCAGGCACTGAAGGATTATGCTGTCCATCCCGCCCATGTAGAAGTGGCAGATACCAAGGTTCGTCCCTATACCATGCTTCGGAGCTGTCTTGATTTTGAAATCTGATCCCATCCCTGGAAAGACATACCTTTCCAGGGATTTTTATGTTCTGCATATCCTACGATTTATTTTCAACAAACTGTATATTTTTTAAAAATGATTGACAGTTGTATCATTCTGTGTTAAAATATAGACATACAATAAATTTAGGAGGGTCCACTATGAAGATTTTAGGTAAACGGCTGCTTGCCTGTGCATTGGGTACAGTATGTGCAGTCTCCGCACTTCCAGTTCACAGTATCTTGGCTGACGCAGCAGACCAGACTGTTATTTATGAAACTGGATTCGAGGATGGTGTCATTGATTTCACAAGACGCGGTGAGGATGAAACACTGTCCATTACAACTGACGCCTATTCAGGCGATTCTGCTCTGGCTGTCACAACAAGAGCAAAGGGATGGAATGGTCCCCAGTTTGCATTGGATGAACGCTGTGAAGCAGGCGTACGCTATGTTGTTAGTGCGTGGGTAAAAGCAGCTTGGTACAACGATGTCAAGCTCAGTCTGCAGTATACGGATTCGGAAGGTACACCACATTATTCCAACCTTGCATCCGTCATCAGCCAGGGCGATTGGCAGCAGTTCTCGGATGTGAAATTCAGTTTCTCCGAGGATGTAACGGATGTCTATCTGTACTTTGAGTGCAACGATACAGCGGATCTCTTTGTAGATGATTTCAGTCTGAAAACCGCTCCGGTCTATGACATTGAACAGGACATCCCCTCTTTGAAGGATGTCTACAGCGATTATTTTAAGATTGGCGGTGCTGTGACAACTGATGAACTTGCGCCGCAGTCCACAAAAGACCTCGTTCTCAAGCATTACAACAGCATCACACTTGGAAATGAGCTTAAACCCGACGCTGTTCTGAGCCAGAATGCGACGCTTGCATATCTGGAAGAAACCGGCGATGACACCAATCCGCAGATTACAATCAATTCTGCACGATCCATTCTGAATTTCTGCCGCGACAATGATATCCCTGTCAGAGGTCATGTACTTGTATGGCACAGCCAGACTCCGGACTGGTTCTTCAAGGAAGGCTACACCGATGATGGTGATTGGGTCACATCCGATGTCATGCTTCAGAGAATGGAAAACTATATCAAAAATCTGATGGAGCTGCTTGCAGAAGAATATCCGACCGTTGAGTTTTACGCATGGGATGTTGTCAATGAAGCATGGCTGGATGATGGTTCTCCGAGAACAGGAGGCGGGCAATCAGAAAACGCCAACTACTCGGCTTGGGTAAAGGTATTCGGCGATAATTCCTTCATTCCCTATGCGTTTGAATACGCAAGAAAATATGCACCTGAAGGATGCAAGCTCTATTATAATGATTTCAACGAATATATGCCGGGCAAAACAACCGCAATGGTCAATATGGCAAATGAGCTTGCCGCTGACGGATTGATTGATGGTATCGGTATGCAGTCCCATCTGGATGTTGGATTCCCGACTGTTTCTGCCTATGAAAAGGCACTTTCCGCATTCGCTGCAACCGGACTTGACATTCAGGTGACTGAACTTGACATCACAACTTCCGATACATCGGAAGCAGGTTTCGAAACACAGGCGCAGGTGTACAGCGACATTATGGATTGCCTTGTCAAATATTCGGACAGCATTTCTGCCGTTGTATTCTGGGGAACGACAGATGATATGAGCTGGAGAAAAGAAAAGTATCCGCTTCTTTTCAACGAAGATTACACAGCCAAGCCCTGTTTTTACTCCATTGTTGATGGATTTGAAGTGGAAAACCCTGTATTGGGTGATGTCAACATGAATGGATCTGTCACTATTGTTGACATGATTACAGTCCAGAAGCATCTCCTGACCAAAAGTTCAATGACGCAAGCACAGTGTAAGCTCGCCGATTTCAATTCTGACAATGTCATTGATATCTTTGATCTGGCAATTTTCAAAAAAACTCTTTTAAATGGATAAGAAATCACAGCGGGTTTCCGGAATCAAGCCGGAAATCCGCTGTTTCGCTGTGCATTACACCTTTTTTCTAATCAGAATAAATTTTTTTGCGATTTTCCTTGAATTTCGTTTCCAGATATGGTATAATATATAAGTATTGTCATCCGAATGCATTATTTTTCTGCAAAGGAGGAGAGCAAGTGAAACCATACATAAAACGATTCGAGGTTTATCTGACTGAGCAGCTTCAAACCCCTGTTCCGGAAAAAATTCCGGCGCTTCGACAAGAAGTACTTACACAGATAGGCTTTATGCAGCATGAGCGATTGATTCATTTTCTTGTCACCATGCTGTTCGCGATTCTGTTTCTGATTGCACTTGGAATTCTTTTGTTTAAGCCTTCTTTAGGAATGATTCTGCTGACGCTTCTATTGCTTGGTCTATTGATACCATACATTGCGCACTATTATTTTCTTGAAAATACCGTGCAGAAGTTCTATGTATTGTACAATTCCCTTGCAGCAATGGAGGATGACATCCAATATCCCAACACAGATCCGGAACAGAAATGTTAAGTCCATCTTACTTTCACAATCCCAACATCATGTGTACATTCTGCACTGATACAATGAAATGTACAGCGCAGGCTCTTCATTAAAGAGCGGAAAGGAATGAAATTGATTTATGAGCACCAAAAAGCAAAAACCACAGGAAGAAGAAAACGCTGTTTACCATAGTATTCTTGGCGATGAAATTCCTGTTAATGCTGAGGAAGAGGATACTGAGGAAGTCACTGATACTGAAAACAGCAATCCCGAATCCTCTGAAGAAAAGAAAAACCACGGAAGAACCTTGAAAATTGCTGGTATCTCTGTCGCTTGTGTCGCTGTAGCTGCCTGTCTGGTATATGCAGGCATGACAATTTACAACCGCCAGAAGCTTAGCGGTCCTGTAGCAACCATCACAAGCACTGAAAGCAGCACCCCACAGGGCTTGCCGGAAGATCAGAGAATTGACCTGAATGTTGACAAGAAAATTCTTGCGTGCTACTACCATGATACGATCAATATGTTTATATCCTATTATGGTGAAGAAGCACTGAAATCCGGCATGGGACTTGATGTATCCGTTTCTCTTAAGGAGCAGGATAGTGTGTATGATGCTGGAAAGACTTGGTTCGATACCATGATCAGCCAGGCAATTTCCACTATGGAACAGCAGCTGATTGTCTGCGCTGCTGCACAGGATGCAGGTTTTACACTGACCGAGACCGATTATCAGCTGATTGAGGATGCAATTGCAAGCTCCGATCTTGCTGCCTACGGTAATGGCGTTACAGAAGACGACCTGCGCAAGACACTTACCATCCAGAGACTGAGTACCTGCTATTATCAGCACCTGCTCGAAACTATGGATATCACGGACGAAGAGCTGGAGGCTTACTTCGAAGCAAACAAGATGTCCTATCTGAGCTGTACCATCGGCGGTATGGCACTTTCCTGGGCGGAGGATGAAAACGGAAATGCCCTCATGACAAAGGAAGTGGCAACAGATCTGAAGAAACAGCTGGAAGCCTGCACCAATACAGAGGATTTTGAACAGCTTGTCAAAACCATCCTTGTTGATTATCAGGGCTACTCCGAAGAAGAAGTGGATGAAGCTCTCCCCACAATGTACAACGAAGGCTACACCTACACCCAGAACAATCCCCTTTCTGAATGGGCATTCGGCGGTGCACAAGCAAACGAGACCTTCTCCATTGAAAATGAAGATTATTATAGCGTCTACATTCTGAAGGAAGCGCCTTCCAGAGATGAAACACCGACCATTGATGTTCGTCATATCCTCTTCCTCACAGAAGGCACCACTGCTGAAGCAGCTAAGGCAATGGCTGAAGAGGCACTTGAGGAATGGGAAAATGGTGAGAAAACTGAAGATAGCTTTGCAGCACTTGCAAACGCTCTCTCTGAAGATCCCGGTTCCAATACAAATGGCGGTCTGTATGAATCGGTTGTTCCCGGTCAGATGGTAGAAGCATTCAACGATTGGTGCTTTGATCCCGCAAGACAGCCGGGTGACACCGGTATTGTTGAAACGCCATATGGTTTCCATGTGATGTATTTCTCTGCAGTCGGAAAGAGTGCATGGGAGCTTGACGCTTTCAACACGATTCAGAATTCCCGTTATTCTGAATGGCTGACAGCGCAGAAGGAAATCTATACCGTTACAATCAATAACGAAATTGCAAATAGTATTGATGGTTAAGGATGATTGCAAATGACAAAACAACAGCGCGCAGAACTCGCTTGTCAGATTCTCAAGGAACGGTATCCGGATGCAATTTGTTCTCTTGAATACGAAAAGCCCTATGAGCTGATGATTGCAACGAGATTATCTGCACAATGCACCGATGCACGGGTCAATATCGTCACAAGAACACTGTTTAAGCAGTTCCCCACTCTGCAGTCCTTTGCTGATGCTGATCTCAGTGAGCTTGAAGCTGCTGTCAAGCCATGCGGTTTCTATAAAACAAAAGCCAAAAGCATCAAGGAGGCAGCGCAGCGGCTTCAGGAGGTCTATCACGGAATCATTCCGGATACCATGGAGGAATTGCTGACTTTGCCCGGTGTTGGAAGAAAAACTGCCAATTTACTGCTCGGCGATTTATATGGAAAACCTGCAGTTGTTGCGGATACACACTTCATTCGAATCACCGGAAGATTGGGACTGACCAAAGAAAAGGAACCCCATAAGGTAGAACAGGATCTCCGGAAACTGCTTCCGCCAGAGGAATCCTCGGATTTCTGTCATCGAATCGTCCTGTTCGGCAGAGAAATCTGCCGTGCCAGAAAACCACAATGCGGACAATGTCCCCTCAGAGACATCTGCCCCTCTTGTGAATAACTCTCAATTTCTGTTGTTGAAATTTGTATAGAACATAGGCGATCAAAGGGAGCTATTGACAAAAAACCATAAATCAGATAAAATATAAATATGTATCTGTTTACAGAATATCAAGTAAAGGCGGTAATTTAAGAATGGGTATTCTTACAACCATTTTTGGTTCCTACAGTGCAAAGGAACTTGCACGTATTGAACCCATCAAGCAGAAAGTCCTCGATCTTGAGGAAGAATATAAAGCACTCAGCGATGCGGAACTGAAGGAAAAGACCTTCGAATTCCGTGAGAGACTCGAAAACGGTACGGATACACTTGACTCCATCCTGCCGGAAGCACTGGCAACCGTTCGCGAAGCCGGCGACCGCGTCCTCGGCAAGCGTGCATATCCGGTACAGATTATCGGTGCTATCGTTCTGCACCAGGGCAGAATTGCGGAAATGAGAACCGGTGAAGGTAAAACACTGGTTGCTTGTCTTGCAGCATACCTGAATGCACTTTCCGGAAAGGGCGTTCATGTTGTTACTGTTAACGACTATCTTGCTAAGACACAGTCCGAAGAAATGGGCAAGGTTCACCGTTTCCTTGGTCTGACAGTTGGTTGTATTCTGCATGGTCTGACCAACGCACAGCGCCGTGCGGCATATAACAGTGATGTTACATATGGTACCAATAACGAATTCGGTTTTGACTACCTGCGTGACAACATGGTCATCTATAAGAAGGATATGGTTCAGCGTGCTCCTAACTTCGCAATTGTCGATGAGGTTGACTCTATTCTGATCGACGAAGCAAGAACACCTCTGATTATTTCCGGTCAGGGCGAAAAGTCCACAGAGATGTATACTCTCGTAGACCGTTTTGTAAAGACACTGACCTCCGTAACGGTTGTAGAAATTGATGAAAGTCGGAGGCCAAGCGGTCTTAGGAAGACAAC
>JAZQAA010000124.1:0-6913 GCA_045544975.1 Oscillospiraceae bacterium
ATGGATGTCATCACACTTTGTCAGGGAACAATGGGTGTTGTGGATCTGACAGAGGAACAGTGTGCGGCCGCAAACTGCGACCTTGCCGATGCAAATGTAAATGCTTCCGACAGCGTGGCAATTCTTCGATTCCTTGTCAAGCTTGTGGAGGAACTCCCGATCAATGGATAAAACCCAATGGACTGCCGCAGAAACGGCAGTCCATTTTCATAGCATGAAAAAAGGTTCCCTGTGATAGGGAACCTTTGTGTTTTAAAGACTTTGTCTTGCAGCTCTGTAATCCACCAGCTTTGAACGGAAGAGTGCTTCACCAATGGCACCTACAAGCAGCGTAGAGGCGATCATTTCAAAGACAGCGTTGATGCCGACGAAGGAGCAGACAAATACGATCAGGTTCTGACCTGCGATCTTCTCCTGCAGATACTCTGTGTTCCCATAGAGCAGAATCAGCGCAGTCATGAACAGAACTGTATTCAGGAACGCTGCAAGGAATCCGGCTGCCGCGCACGCGAAACCGCTTTTCATGTATTTGCTCATCAGCTGGAACAGCAGTCCGACGAGCAGTCCGTCCAGAAAACGCGGCAGGAAACGCTGCAGGAACGCGAAAAACGGGTTGATTTCAAAGCAGATGACACCCATTGCACTGGTGCCGCCGATACCGATGCACTGCAGAAAACTTGTCAGACCAAAAACGGCACCGACAATTGCGCCGCCGACCGGACCGAGCGTGACCCCGGCAATGGCGAGCGGAACCACATTCAGCGTAATGGCGAGCGGGCCGATGTTCAGATAGCCAAGCGGCGTAAAGGACATCACCAGCATGATGGCGGTGAGCAGTCCGAGCAGCACAAGGCGTGTTACGGATGAGTTCATTGTTGTTTTCATAAGACATACCTCCTGTTATCATTCCCGGCTTCGGGATACAATACATTGAGTGATTCGACCCCCGGTCGTCTGCGTCAGATTTCCTTAAACTGGAATACCTGCGGCTTTCAAGCTTTTGACGGCGAAGCTGGAATCTCTCTTCCTTATTATACCACAAAAAACTGAAAAAAGCTATAGCTTTTTTTACAAAAATGTGGTATAATATTCTTGGAAAATTCAAAAATAAAACAATCCGGCAGGCTGTTGTCCGCTTTTTGCCGGAGAAAGGGCGTTTATTATGCTGAATGGAAAAACTGCCGTGCTCGCTGTAACCGGGAGTATTGCTGCCTATAAAATTGCAAATCTTGCAAGAATGCTGAAAAAACTGCACTGTACCGTCCATGTGCTCATGACACAGAATGCGACCTGCTTCATCAACCCCATCACATTTGAGAGCCTGACGGGAACCAAGTGCCTCATCGACACCTTTGACCGGAATTTCCAGTTCAGCGTGGAGCATGTGGCAATCGCCAAGCAGGCGGATGTGGTGCTGGTTGCTCCTGCCTCTGCGAATGTCATCGGCAAAATTGCCGGCGGCATCGCTGATGATATGCTGACCACCACTGTGATGGCGTGCCCCTGCAAAAAGATCATTTCTCCGGCGATGAATCATAATATGTTCCATAATCCGATTGTGCAGGATAATATCGAGAAACTGCGCAGATTCGGCTATGAAATCGTTGCTCCCGATCACGGAATGCTCGCAAACGGCGATATGGGCGACGGCAGAATGCCCGACGAGGGCGTGCTCCTCGAATACATTCTGCGCGAGATTGCCTGCGAAAAAGACCTGACACACAAGAAAATCCTTGTGACAGCCGGCGCGACAAGGGAGCGGCTTGATCCCGTGCGCTTCATCACCAACCATTCCAGCGGAAAAATGGGCATTGCCGTTGCCAAAGCTGCCATGCTCCGCGGCGCGGAGGTGACGCTTGTCAAAGCGCATACCGATGTGCCGGCACCCATGTTTGTGAATTGTGTGGAGGTGGAAAGCGCAGAGGATATGTTCCAGGCAGTAAAGCGCCTTGCGCCGGAGCAGGATATGATCATCAAGGCTGCCGCTGTGGCGGATTATACCCCCGTTTCAGTTGCCGATCAGAAGATGAAGAAGTCCGACAGTGACCTCTCCATTCCGCTTAAGCGGACAACGGATATCCTCAAATACCTTGGTGAACACCGTACGGAGAACCAGATGCTCTGCGGCTTCTCCATGGAGACGGAGAATATGCTTGAAAATTCAAGAAAAAAACTGATCTCTAAGAACTGTGATATGATCTGTGCGAACTCCCTCACTGCAGCGGACGCCGGATTTGGCGTGGATACCAACCGCATCACACTCATCACGAAGGATGCCTGCGAGGAGCTGCCGCTTCTGTCGAAGGAGGAGGCATCCCACAGAATCCTTGACCAGCTTCTGTCCATGCAGAGAATGTAACCTATTATAATAAGAGGGCATCCGGAATGGATGCCCTTTCAGCTACTCAAGAATCAGGTGGTACTCGTCGTATTCAAGATGTGAGCCGCCGGTCATGGTCTTTTGCAGGGACTCCAGCAGCAGTGCCTTGTCTATGGTATCGTAGTATGCCTCGAGTTCCTTTGAGACCGTCAGATAATAAATATGGTAGTCGCCGCCAACACGGGTCACTGTCATGCCGTCATCGGAGTAGGAATTGTAGCCGTTGTCCTCGACCTTCACGCTGATGAAGCGGACATCCTCGCCGATGCCGTTATGTTCCTTCCAGGCTTGGAAGTAGTACTCCGGCATGGCGTCCATATGGATGATCTCGCTTGACAAGGAGCCGTCTTCTATATACCAGACGGTACAATCAATGCTATCGATTGCAATTTCTACCATGTCCTCGTAGCTCATCAGAGGCTCGTGGTATTCCTCCTCCTTCCTGTCCGGAACAAGCTCGCGTCGGATTGCCGGAATTGCCAGCACCAGCGCAAGACACGCCGCCGCCCCTGCGGCAATCGGGATGTACCGGAAGGATCGGCATTTTTTCTGTTTTGCCCTCTCTACTGCTGCGTCATCAGCCTCGCCGATGGCGTCGAGAATATCATTTGCATTCATTGTAAACCCTCCTTCTGTAAATGTGTGCGCAGCCTGCCGCGCGTCCTGTGCAGCATGGATTTGACCTTGCTCTGGGAAAATCCGAACTGCACTGCAATTGCTTCAATGGAATCCATGTACCAGTAGCGGCAGAGAAAAACCCGCTGCTCCGTGTCCGGAAGTGCTGCAATGAATATCCGGACAGCCTTTTGCAGCTGCCGTCGTTCTGCTTCCTGTGCAACATCCTGCGTATCTGCAATACATTCCTGCAGCTCTTCAAGGGCAAGTTCCATCTGACCGCCGCCGCGCTTGGCAGCATATCGCTTCCGCCATATGTCAATGGCGAGCCGCCTTGTAATTTTTCCCAAGAATGTAGAAAGCACGGAGGGTCTGTGCGGAGGAATGCTGTTCCACGCCGCAAGATAGGTCTCATTCAGACATTCCTGCGTGTCCTCGCGGTTATTTAGAATATTGCCGGCAATGCTACCGCAGTAGCTGCCGTATTTCTGTGCGGTTGCATCAATTGCGTGCTCATCACGCGTCCAGTACAGAGAAATGATTTCTGTGTCCTGCATGGCTGCACCCCCTTTCATCTATCTACTCGTAATATATAAGGAATGGTTTCAAAGAATTAGAAAAAAGAAAGCCTCCCATAAAGGAAGGCTTTTAGTCGCGTATAACTCACGCTGGCGTTCCCGAGGTGATTCGAACACCCGACCTACCGCTTAGGAGGCGGTCGCTCTATCCAGCTGAGCTACGGAAACATCTTTATCATTATAACATATTGTGCTGAAAATTGCAAGTAATCTTTTGCACGCGGCACCATGGGCGTTAATCTTTGTGCAAATTGTTGAAAAATTCGCTGAAATTACAGCAGAAATCACCGAAAACAGAGCCGGGAATCGTGCATTTCATCTAAAAATGTGAAGTTACCGTTTTGTAACTATTTGAAAAAATACGAAAAAAAAGATGCAAGCTGCACAAAAAAATGGAACTAGATTTGTACAAAACATTCAAAAAAAATGAAAGAATGGATTTTTGCATTGACATTTTGGGCTGAGTGTTGTATATTTATGATATACAGAAAGCGCTAAGTGCGCATTCTGTACAGACAAGTTGTCAGCAGGCTGACAAAGTGATGAAGGTGTTGTGATGGTTTCAATCAAAGACATTGCAGAAGAGTGCGGTGTTTCCACTGCAACCGTCAGCAAGGCACTGAATGATCACGACGATGTCAATCCTGTCACGAAACAGCGGATATGCGATGCAGCGAAACGGCTTGGCTACCTTCCGAATTCAATGGCAAGGGCGCTTAAGACCAAACGTACATATAATATCGGTGTTTTGATGGTGGATGATGCAAACAGTGGTCTGCGGCATCACTACTTCGCAGCAATTCTTGACAGCTTCAAGGTTGTGATGGAGCGCAGTGGTTATGACCTGACTTTCATCAGCAGCCAGATCGGTGAGAAAACCTGCACTTATTATGAGCACTGTATGTACCGCAATGTGGACGCTGTGCTGGTTGCCTGTGTGGATTTCACTGCACCGGAACTTGAAACCCTGATGAAGAGCAATCTGCCCGTAGTTTCTATCGACCATATTTCCGATGAGAAATATGCTGTCCTTTCCGACAATGCTGTCGGAATGCAGGAGCTTGTGGATTACGCCTCCTCAATGGGGCATGAGAAAATAGCCTATCTCTATGGAGATGATACTCAGGTCACACGAGCACGCCTCGATGCCTTTTGTAAGGCGATGCAGGCGCATGGGTGTGAGGTCAATGACGGATTTCTGCGGCAGGCAAAATATCTGCATCCAGAACTTTCCCATAAACTGACAATGTCACTTCTTTCCGAAGAGAATCGGCCGACCTGCATTATGTATCCGGATGATATCTGTGCAATTGCAGGAATGGAAGCGATTCGGGAAAACGGACTTCGTGTCGGAACGGATGTCTCCGTAATTGGCTATGACGGCAATCCCATTCTGAGAATGTTCCGTCCGAATCTGACAACGATCCGGCAGGACACGGAAGAGATGGGACGCAAAGCCGCTGAGCTGATGCTCAAAGTGCTTTGCAAAGAAGAAATTCCCCAGGATCAGCGAGTGCAGTACTGCAAAGGCACGCTTCTGAAAGGGGAGACGGTGGCGACACCGGATTGATTTACGCATATTATATTTCATAGGGAAATATAATAGATATATCTTAAGGAGGAAATTTCAAATGAGCAAAATGAAGAGAACACTTGCACTGCTCGCAGTTCTGGCTATGACAGCAACATCTTTCGTAGCTTGCGGCGGTGACAAGGAAGAGAGCAAGGCTGATTCCGCAGCATCCACAGCTGATTCTGCAGCAGACGATTCTGCAGCAGATGATTCTGCAGCAGATTCCGAGGCTGATGCACCTGCAGAGAGAGATTTCACTGCAGCTGTTGAGGAAGAGGGCTGCCTGTCCATCGTATGCTGGACTGACGCTGACCTGAACAACATGTTCGATCAGTACTGCGCTTCCAGAGGCATGGAAGTTGGCACAGATGTTGCTTGGGTACAGTGCGGTACCAACGGCGGCGAGGGTAACACCCAGTACGCTACATTCCTGAACTCTGGCGAGGATGTTGACCTGTTCATCGCTGAGGCTGGCTGGATTCTGAACTACATCGAGACTGATGAGTATGCAATTCCGCTGTCCGAGCTGAACATCGACGCTTCTGAGTACAGCAACGCTTACCAGTACACTGTAGATATCGCTACTTCTGGCGATAAGCTGATGGGTGCTTCCTGGCAGGCAGCAGCTGGTGGCTTCTGCTACTACACCGACATGGCTTCTGAGTACCTGGGCATCAACGATGCAGCAGCTATGCAGGATGCTATCAAGGATTGGGATGGCTTCAAGTCCGTAGCAGCTACTCTGAAGGAAAATGGCGTAACAGTTTGCGCATCCCTCGGTGGTCTGTGGCAGTGCTACAGCACATCTCAGTCTGCAGCTTGGACCGATGGTACAACTCTGAAGACTGATATCGCTGCTGACTTCACAGCATTCGCTAAGGAAATGGTTGACGCTGGCTATGTAGATGCTACAATCGGTCAGTGGGAGGATCCGTGGTTCAACGCTGGTAACGCTGGCGAGACCTTCGGTTACTTCTTCTCCACATGGTGCCTGCCGGCTGAGGCTCAGCTGCAGCAGTGCATGGGCGATGCTGGTAATGTAAACATCGTTGTTGGTCCTTCTGAGTTCTTCTGGGGCGGTTCTTGGCTCTGTGCTTCCAAGAACATCAACAACAAGGCTAAGGCTGAGGACTTCATCCGTTACTTCACAATCGACACAGCTTCTATGAAGGAATATGCTGAGACCGTTGGTGAGTTCGTAAACAACAAGGAAGCTATGGCTGACATCTCCTTCGCTAACGATCTGCTGGGTGGCCAGGATCAGTTCGCTGTTCTGAAGGAAGTTGCTGATGGTATCGATCTGTCCGACACTATCTCCAAGTATGACCAGACTCTGAAGGATACCTTCCTGACATCCCTGAGAGACAACATCGATGCATCTGCTGATGACATCATGGCTGATTTCAAGGCTGATGCTCAGACCGCTATTCCGGAGCTGACTGTTGAATAATTAATACTTACATAAGTATTTATTAAGCAATAGGTGAACGCGTGGCCTATGGGGTCTCATAGACCCCATAGGCACTCGTTGTAAATTCTTGTTGAGAGGTGAAAAGAATGGCGTCAGCTGCACAACGTCGTATTAAATCGATCAGTTATGCTAAGTATGGATATATGTTCATTGCACCTTTTTTCCTTGTGTATTGCTTTTTCCAGATTTGGCCTTTGATCAACACTTTCATTCTGTCCTTTAAGGGTAACGCCATGGTTGAAGGCGGTACCTACACGGACTTTGTAGGCTTTGATAACTACACAACCATTCTGTTC
>JAZQAA010000125.1:0-3088 GCA_045544975.1 Oscillospiraceae bacterium
TCTGTTCTGAGAATTACGCAAAGCTCCATGGCCTGGAGATTATCCGCGATCAGATCTCTGACTTCGTTCCGAATTACACCAAGTTCATCTGCATTTCCAAGGATTTGCTGATGCCGGAAAATGCTGACAGCATTTCCATTATGCTGAAGCTGCCGCACGAAGAAGGTACACTGTACCGACTTCTGAGTAAATTTGTGATCTGCGGCATGAACCTGCAGAAGCTCGAGAGCAGACCCATGCGTGATGGAAGCTTCGAGGTAATGTTCTACCTTGACTTCAACGGCAACATCCGTGACAAGAATGTAGGAGCACTCCTGTCAGAGCTTGCTGATCAGCTGCAATATTTCAAGTTCCTTGGCAACTACAGCGAAACCTGATATATCTGCAAATCACAAAATCATATCATCCGGAGATTGACTATGTTTTATTGCTGTGCATTAACTGATCGAGGCGTTCGGCCGCACAATGAAGATGCGTTTATGATTCATAAAACTGTGCTGACGGAAGGCATGACGGAAACAGAAGTTTCCGAGCCGTTTCTTGCCGCAGTTTGTGATGGCGTATCCGGAGAACAATCCGGTGAGCTCGCCTCCTTCATGTGCCTTTCACTTCTGAAGGAAGTGGCATTTTCCAGCCAGATCAATATGGCTGAAAAGCTCAGGGATATCCACTTTGCACTTGCTGCGTACGGACAGCAGCATTCCGAAAATCTGAATATGCAGACCACACTCTGTGGTATCGGAATTGATGAGAACCATCACCTGCATACTATCAATGTGGGGGATTCACGCTTATACCGTTACCGCAAGGGATGCCTGACACAGCTTTCACGCGATCAGTCCCTTGTTCAGATGCTTTTTGAGGAAGGCACAATCACCAAGGAAGAAAAGCAGCATCATGTTCATCGGAATATCATTTTTCCGGTTCTTGGAAATCTTTCCAATGTGCCGCAGTTTGACATTCAGACAAGTTCTGAGACAATTGAATACGGCGATGTGCTGCTGCTCTGCTCGGACGGCTTATCCGATTATGTTGACAGTACCGATATTGAAGAGATCCTCGCACTGCCAAAGCCCCTTGTGCGCCGCCTCCGGATTCTTACCGATCTTGCCTTAGAGCATCAGTGCACGGACAACATCACCATACTCGCAGTCATGAGAATTCCTGATTCCAAAAAGAAATAGTTTTCAGTTTTCACAGACACTCCCCATTTATAAGAATTGGGGCTGGTTTTTGCAATGTCGAATTAGTCCTCGCCGACAACCTCGATGGAATCACCGATGGAATCTGTCAGAATCAATGTTTCACCGTCAAATTCGTAGGTCATTTCCTCAGTTTCACCGTCAAAGGTCATAGTGAGAGTCTGATCGTCATTATAAACGCACTCAGCCGCCATACCGATCAGCATCAGATCATCCTTCAGATAAAAATAGGTATCTCCCTCACCAATATAGGACGCAATGCTGGCATCTTCGCTGTCCACAAGAAGATATCTGCCGTCGAAAGCGTCTGCATCCTGTCCGCCGCACGCTTCCAGCACCAGGAATACAATCTCTTCATCCGTTGCATAGTTCTTCGCAATGATGGTCAGCTCATTGCCGTCCACTTCTTCGATGACCTCTGCAACGCCTTCCTCTTCTTCAACACCATCAATACAGAATTCACCGTCTTCGAAATGCATCTCACTGCTCATGTCAAAGTAGATGATCATCTCATTCTCTGTAAATTCCAGGTAACCAACCTCAAAATCATCTTCATATTTCCAGAATCCGGACAGATCGCCTGCTTCGCCAGAACCCTGCGCTGTGCTGTCCTCTTCTTCACTTTCATCAGCACTCTCACTGTCGGACTCTTCCGGCTTGCTGTCCTCTACTTCCTCTTCCTTCTTGCTTTGTTCGTCTTCCCTCTTGTTTTCTTCCTCTTCTTCCTTCTTATTTTCTTCCTCCTTCTGGCTTTCTGCGTCCTCTTCATCGGACTTCTCATCGTCCTTGTCGTCCTCATCATCCTCAGCGGAATCACTCACCTCGGACTTGCTGGAGGTCTCCTCCTTATCGTTCTTATCAGAACAGCCAGTCACGGACAGCATTGCAATTGCCATCAGCATAATCAATACTTTTTTCATCTGCTTCATTTTCATTCTCCTTCCTATACTTTCCCGTTTTACGGTGTAGTTCTATTATACCATAGTAATACGCTAAATTCAAGTGCTTCGAACAAAATAAGGGAAATCATCCAAAAAAACACATCATCTGAGCAGGATACTGGATGAATTCTCATAAATGCGCCTATTTTCTTCCGAATCAGTTCGTTCTTGTCAATGTATCCGACTGATTATTTTCATCGATGATTACAAGCGTATCCTCACTGATCTCATACTGAAGGTTCAGCTCATCGCCTTGACTGAAAAGCTGCAGATTTCCGTCGGATGCATTGTAGTAACCAAAGGTTCCGACATAGACACGCTGCTCTTCAATCAACAAGTAGTACTCACCCTCCTCATCCATCGCGAGTGCTTCAAGCAGATAGCACGGCTCAAGATGATACAATCCCTGCAAAGCCATGGCGTTTGTTCCTTGCGCTGGCGTCATATGAAGAATCGTTTCACCTTCATAAACAGCTGTAACAGCTTCAGCGGTGGATAGCACTGCACAGGACATATCATATACTGTAAAATACCCCTCGTCAAATCCGAGTGCACCCGTATAATCAATGAACATGATCATTTCATTTTCATCATAAAAGCGCATCCGGAAACCATCTTCATATTGCCATTCTCCCAAAAGAGCTTCATCAGCTTCCGCAGCTTCAAATACGGCTGTCTCTTCCTCGGTTTCCGCTGGGGAATCCGTTGTTTCTGCGTTTTCTGTTACTATTTCAGTTACATCCGGCTCAGTAACGACTTCGGCTGTTTCGGTTTCTGTCGTCTCTTCAGAAGCTGTGGTTTCTTCGGAAGATACTGCTTCCGAAGCACTTTCATCCGTATCCTCCTCCAATGTGATCACAAGATCGGGGGCAGAGGATTCATCTTTATCTGACTGATTCTGGCAGCCGGCAGCAGTAAGCATACCGAGTGCTGTTATAATGGATA
>JAZQAA010000126.1:0-4165 GCA_045544975.1 Oscillospiraceae bacterium
ACCCGCCAAGGGGACGAGCTTGCGCCGTCCCCTATGAACCCCTTAGAATTGGCGGTCTGTCGCTGAACAACCCATCCCCTATAGCCCTTGGAATCCTGTTTAACTAACAAATATTTTCATGCATAAGCCTTCTCCCCCCTCCCTTGCATTCCCTTTCAAAATATGCTATAATAAATAGAATTCTAAAAAAGGAGGGATGATCATGGAGAGCTTTGCCTGCAAGCATTTTGCCGAGGACGCAAGAGAAGAGATTCTGCACAGTATCGGCGAAACACAGCCCCATGCAGAGGAATGCGCCTACCGGTGGTTTCTCCGTTTTGCCGTTCTTCGCTGCATGGAATGCAATCAGCTCCTTCCAAAGCCCTGCTTCCCTCATAACTTCATCAGCTCTCCGGAAGAGGAGCACTCCTTCCGCGGGCAGCTCATGCAGCTCTGCAGGACAGTCTCCGGCTTTCCGATGCTCTCTCCCCTCTTTGCCGATGCGGACTGCGAGCAGCTCCATGAACCGCTGCTTACACCGGATGGCTTTCTCTCGCGCCTTCTCTCCATTCCAGAAGAGGAATGGACAGCGCATCCCGAGCTGCTCGGCTGGCTCCATCAGTACTACCATTCCTTCCAGAAGGACACGGCGTTCTCCCAGCTGCACAGCGGAAAGAGGATCAAAGCAGAGCTGATTCCGGCAGCAACCCAGACCTTTACGCCGGAATGGCTCACAAAATATATGACCGAAAACGCCCTCTCTTCGCTCTGGCAGGCAATCCATCCGGAGAAGGCATTCCCCTGCAGCCGGCAGTATTTTGTTCCGGATGCTGCGCAGTCCCCCGATGCGGATGCAGCGCTCCGCGCGCTCCTGCAAAGCCGCAGGGGCAGCTCCGTCAGGGAGCTTACCATTCTCGACCCCTGCATGGGAACGGGGCATATCCTTGCCTGTGCATTCGATCTGCTGCTCCCGATGTATGCAGCCGAGGGCACCCCGCAGAAGGAGGCAGTCCGTTCTATCCTGACGCACAATCTCTATGGACTCGATATCGACAGTAAGGCTGCCTTCCTTGCGAAAATCATTCTGCTCTGCAAGGCAGCGCGCTGCGACGCTTCGCTCCTTTTCGAGGAAATTCCGATGCACATCGCAGACTTCTCCGGTCTGCCGGACAGTGCATCTCCGCAGAGCGAGGAGGAACACCGGCTCTTTGCAGCCTTCAAAGGCTGCGAAAGCTTCGGTTCCCTGCTCATGCCTCCGGCAGCAGCGCTTCGGGACGAGGACTGCCTGTCCGCCAAGCCCTTTGCAAGAATGCGGATGCTCAGTGCAATGCTCACCATGCGCTATGACGCCGTGATCACCAATCCACCCTATATGGGCAGCAGCAATATGCACGCAGCACTTTCGGCATTCGTGAAGGAACACTACCCCGACAGCAAGTCCGATCTCTTCGCTGCCTTCATGGAACGCTGCGCTGCGCTGACTGCGCCCTCCGGCTGCTTTGCCATGCTCACCCAGCACGCGTGGATGTTCCTTTCGAGCTACCGGACACTCCGGAAGAAAATGGAGCAGTACACCATCCGGAGCATGGTGCATCTTGGAGCGAAGGCATTTTCCGCCGCCGATGTCGGCACCATTGTGCAGGCAACCGCATTTGTCTGCATGGGAAGTCGGATTCCGGAATGGAAGAGCACCTACCTTCGGCTGACGGACGCAGAGGACAAGGCCGCCGCCTTCTTTGAACCGGAACGCCGCTATGTCCGTTCTTCATCCCTTTTTGAAGAAATCCCCGGCTCTCCGCTGTGCTACTGGATCAGTGACGCGCTCCGGAAGACCCTCAGCCTGCCAAGGCTCGATACGCACTGCAAAATCTGCCAGGGCATGACCACCTCCGACAACAAACGGTTCCTGCGGTTCTGGTTCGAAGTACCGTTCTCCGGTATTGCCTTCGGCTGCAAAAACGCCGCGGAAGCCGCAGCCACCGGAAAGACCTGGTTCCCCTACAATAAAGGCGGCAAAAGCCGCCGGTGGTACGGCGGGCATCTCCATATCATCAATTATCGTAACAACGGCGAGGAGCTGCGCGCTTTCCACAGTGAGCTCAACCGCGTCAGCAGCGGCGGCCGCATCAAAAATGCGGAGCAGTTCTTCCTGCCTGCACTGACATGGCAGTTCATCACCCAAGCGGAGCACTTCAGCGTCCGCTTCCAGCCCGAGGGTTTCCTCTTCGATGTCTCCGGCTCCTCCCTCTTTCCGAAAGAGGAGGATACCCTATACCTGCTCGGACTGCTCTCCTCCTGCGTCACAAGGTGCATTCTGGAGATCTACAACCCCACCATGAACTTTCAGGTGGAGAACCTCAGCGCCCTTCCGGTCAGGTTCGATCCGCAGAGCAAGCCGGAAATTGAACGCCTTGTCTCCGAGAACATCACCCTTGCGCGAAACGACTGGAACCAGCAGGAGCTGAGCTGGGAATTCCGTGCGCATCCCCTGATTGCCATCCGGCAGGAATGTCCCGATGCATCCCTCGAAGAGATCTTTCAGCAGTGGGAAAACCGCTGCAGCGCATCCATACAGACAATGCAGCGAAATGAAGAGGCCATCAACCGGCATTTTCTCCGGATCTACGGCCTTGAGGACACACTCTCCCCGACCGTGCCGGAGGAATCGGTCACACTTCACCGTGCTTCTAAAGAGGAGGATCTGCGCAGTCTGATGAGCTTCATCATCGGCTGCATCTTCGGCAGGTTCCATACGGAGGGCTTTGCACCCGACTTCCGCCCCGGCGGTATCCTCACCCCCGAAGAAGCCGCCCTGCAGACGGAGCACTTCCTATGCGCTGTTTTCGGCAGGGAACATCTTCCGGAAAACCTTCAGTTCCTCACAAGCTTCCTGCAGGGGGAAGGTTCGCCGCGTGAGAAGCTTGCGCAGTATCTTTCCTCCGGCTTCTATGCCGATCACTGCCGCCGCTACCAGCATCGTCCGATCTACTGGATAACAAGCTGCCGGCACTGCAGGGGGCTCATGTATGTCCATGATTTCGGGGATTCTCCCGTTCCGGTGCTTCTGCAGACTGTCTCGGCGATTCGAGAAGAGCAGGAGCAGGCACTCCGCCGGCTCCGGCAGAAGGATGCGGCCGCTAAAAGGCATACAGCACTGCGGCAGAGCATCCGTGCTGCTGAAAAACAGTGCACAGCACTGCAGGAATACGAGCACGCCCTTCTCGCTCTGCAGGATGTCCGCTATCTTCCGGATGACGGCATCAGTGCCAATCACGAACGCTTTTCTTCCGTTTTTTCCGCAGTCCGCTGAATGTGAAAGTTTTGCGAAAAAACTTGAATTCCGGCGAAAACTGTGCTATAATAATGCTATTACATATTTTCTGGAGGTTACGAATTCATGGATCATTTTGCAGAACAGCTTGTCAAGAAGCAGACCACATCCTTTGATGAACTCAAGAAGGTTCTGATCATTGTGGGCACGGTGCTTCTCTCCCTCATCACCCTCTATCTCTCCTTTACCAGCATTCCGATCGCCATTGTTCTGCCGGTTGGCTTTATTTATCTGGGCATCTACCTGTTCCGGATGAGCAAGGTGGAATATGAATATTCCTGCACAAACGGCACTCTGGATATTGATAAGATCCTCGGACAGTCCAAGCGTGTATCCATGCTCTCTGTGGAGGTTTCTTCCTTCCTTGCATTTGGCTACGAGCATGAAGCCGAGGAAGTCGAGGGGATCACGACCTTCTCCGCTGTGGGCATTTCCTTCAAAAACAGCGAAAGCGTTCCGCTGCATTATTATGCGGACTTCGATCATGAGGAGCATGGCAGATGCCGTCTGCTGTTCTCTCCGGAGGAAAAGCTCATTGACGCAATGACGCCCTTCCTCCCCCGCAAGCTGCGCAGCTAACGAATTACATCACCCATCCCCCTCCTTTTGGGAGGGGATTTTTTATGCGCTTCAGCCAAAAGTTTTTCTCCATCCTGTATAAAAGCTATTGACAATTACTGACAATTGCAGTATAATAAAGATACCATCTCCGGTAAAGTGCAGGGAATTGGGAGTCAGATGCACTGCCGGAGTCACAGAAAGGAAGAGATGAAGATTATGCAAACCACACTGAAAAAGCGCATTCTTGCTGAAGTCGGATCGTAGCCATGTCGTTCTGTGAGCCAAGGAGTTGGT
>JAZQAA010000127.1:0-4047 GCA_045544975.1 Oscillospiraceae bacterium
GGTCTGTGCGCAACGCAGTTTGCGTCGGAATTCATGGATGTGACGGTGCATCGTGATGGGCAGGAGTATTCGCTGCATTTTGAAAAGGGTGAAAATGTCGGCGGTCTGACCAAAACTCCCTACAAGAAAAAGCAGACCGGCACCAGAACCAAGTGGAAGCCCGATCTGGAGGTTTTCACGGATATTCTTGTTCCGGATGCCTTCTTCCACGATACCCTCCGCCGTCAGGCGGTGGTAAACCCGAACCTGCTGTTCATCTATCGTTCCCAGCAGGCGGACGGCAGCTTCACAGAGAAGGAATACTTCTACGAGAACGGTATTTCCGATTATGTGGAAGAAATGACGCAGGACAAGGCAATGACCTCTGTGCAGTACTGGAGCTGCGAGAGAGTCGGCCGCGACCGCGCGGACAAGCCGGATTACAAGGTCAAGCTCTCCGTTGCCATGACCATGTCCAATCAGGTCAACTGCATCGAATATTACCACAATTCCAGCTTTCTGGAGCATGGCGGTTCTCCGGAGCGAGCCGTCAAGACTGCGTTCCTCTCGCAGATTGACAGCTACCTCAAAAACAACAACAAATACCTGAAGAACGAGGGAAAAATCACCTTCGACGATATCCGCGACTGTCTGGTGCTGGTATCCTCCTCCTTCTCCACACAGACATCCTATGAGAACCAGACCAAGAAGGCGATCACGAACAAATTCGTGCAGGAAGCCATGACGGAATTCCTCAAACATCAGCTCGAGGTCTACTTCATTGAGAACCCTGAGGAAGCAAATAAAATCGCTGAGCAGGTACTCATCAACAAGCGAAGCCGTGAAAATGCGGAAAAGACCCGTCTCAACATCAAGAAGAAGCTCACCGCCAACATTGACCTTGCCAATATGGTGGAAAAATTCGTGGACTGCCGTACCAAGGATGTGACACGCCGTGAGCTGTACATCGTGGAGGGTGACTCTGCGCTCGGCGCTGTCAAGCTTGCACGAGATGCGGAATTCCAGGCAGTCATCCCTGTCAGAGGTAAGATTCTGAATTGTCTGAAGGCGGATTATCCCCGCATTTTTAAGAGCGATATCATCACCGATCTCTTGAAGGTACTCGGCTGCGGCGTGGAAGTCAAGATCAAGAACAACAGCAATATCGCACAGTTCAGCATGGACAATCTCCGCTGGAACAAGATTGTCATCTGCACCGATGCCGATGTGGACGGTTTCCAGATCCGCACGCTCATCCTGACCATGCTCTACCGCCTGACACCCACGCTCATTCAGGAAGGGTATGTCTATATCGCAGAATCTCCGCTCTATGAAATCAACACCAAGGACAAGACCTATTTTGCCTATACAGAAAAGGAAAAGACCGATATTCTTACGAAAATTGGCGACAAGAAATACACCATTCAGCGCTCCAAGGGTCTTGGTGAGAATGAGCCTGAAATGATGTCCCTCACCACCATGAATCCCGACACGCGCCGCCTGATCAAGGTGATGCCGTCGGATGTGGAACGGACGGTGCATATGTTCAATCTGCTGCTTGGCGATGACCTGCAGGGCAGAAAGGACTATATTGCGCAGTATGGTGCGGACTACATTGATCTTGTCGATGTATCATAACGGAAAGAAAGGAAATGCAGCATGGTAGGATTCGGATTTGAATTTATTATTTTCAGAGTGATGTTCTTCGGGGTGTTTGCTCTCGCATTCGGTATGGTGATTTTTACAGTGATCAAGGCCTTCAATCAGTCAAATAAGAACAACCATTCCCCTCGCCTGACTGTGGAAGCACTTGTTGTGGCAAAGCGCACCCATGTTTCCCGTCATGGAAGCAGAAATGATGATTTTCATACAAGCGCTTATACCCGTTATTATGCGACCTTCCAGGTGGCAAGCGGCGACCGGATGGAGCTGCAGATGGACGGCAATGCTTACGGAATGCTCGTGGAAGGCGACTTCGGACTGCTCACCTTCCAGGGAACCCGTTATCTTGACTTTGCACGGGGCAGGAACCCCATGCAGGGGATGGGATGAAAACGGCAGCAGCGAAGAGCGCAAGATACGGCATCCTCGACTCGCTTCGGGGAATGGCACTGATCAGTATGATTCTGTATCATAGCGCATGGGATCTTGTGTATATTTTCGGCGTGGACTGGGAATGGTACCGCTCCGATTACGCCTATCTCTGGCAGCAGAGCATCTGCTGGACATTCATTCTGCTGTCCGGCTTCTGTCAGCCGCTCGGAAAGCACCAGTACAAACGAGGACTCATTGTCTGGGGTGCCGGCGCCATTGTATCAATTGTGACGATTGTTGCCATGCCGGATAATCTTGTGATGTTCGGTGTGCTGACCTGCCTTGGCACCTGTATGCTGCTGGCAAGGCTGCTCGAACCCATCCTGTGCCGCTGCAAGCCGATTATCGGCACTCTGTTCAGCATCGCGCTGTTCGTCCTGACAAGAAATTGCAATGATGGCTTCTTAGGCTTTGAGAACTGGAAGCTCTGCAAGCTCCCGGAATGGCTCTACCAGAATCACCTGACTGCCTATTTCGGCTTTCCGCACGATGCCTTCTGGTCAACGGACTATTTCGCGCTCATTCCATGGTTTTTCCTGTTTCTGACGGGCTATTTTCTCCATCAGCTATTCAGGCAGAAGGAATGGCTTGCAAAACTCCCCGGATGGCGGATTCCGCCCTTTGCCTGGATCGGCAGGCACAGCCTGATTCTCTACATGGCGCATCAGCCGGTTTGTTATGGTGTGCTGTATGTTGTGATGAATTATGTAGTGAAATAAGATAACGCCCTGCCTTAGGACAGGGCGTTTTGTTTTGCAATGGTG
This sequence comes from Oscillospiraceae bacterium, assembly GCA_045544975.1. Classification (GTDB taxonomy): domain Bacteria; phylum Bacillota; class Clostridia; order Oscillospirales; family Ruminococcaceae; genus UBA3855. Next base: position 2,838 of record JAZQAA010000127.1, read on the forward strand.
AGAATCTGATGCATTGTAGTCGTTTTTAAATATGGAAAAAGGAATCCCTATCGGGAGTATTGCTCGTACCAGTCTAAGAAGTCATGCATATATTCTGCGCGAGGTGTAATCACATTCAGATCAATATCGGGATTGCGATCGGCAAACGCCCGCAGTTCCTCTTTGAGGTTGATGCCGGAGCGCAGGTAATCATCAATAATGTATTGCCTGCTGAACCCAAGCCTACTGAGAATGATCGCGGATACTACCCCCGTTCTGTCCTTTCCGGCATTGCAGAAGTACAGCACATTTGTTTTGGCATTCATAATGGTATCAATGATCGTTTCCATCCCATCATCCACCATGCCGATATAGGAAGCAGCCACCTTGTCAGGAGATTCCGGTACAGCATTTCCTCCTTTTACCGGAAGAGGAATATATCTGAAAGCAGGATCCTGCTCCAATGCACATGGTTTTTGCCTGCGTTCGGTTTCTTCCCGCAGATCAATGATTGTTGTAACATCATTGTCGATGAGCCACTGGCGTTCTTTTTCAGAGAGAAAAACAGGAACATCACTTCTGATGTAGCGGAAATGATTCGGGAAAATTGCTCTTGTGTTTTTGGTGCTTTCAAACGGAATGACCCGAAGCTGCACTGCAGGATTTTTCGCCATCTTCAAAAGCGGCACCCACTCATCCTCAATGATCTTCTCACCGGTCAGCTCGAAGCCATGCCGCTGATAAAAATCAATTCCCCGTGTATTGTATTCGAGCACCCAGAGCCACGAAGCTTGTCTTTCAGAAACGGCAAAATTTAGCAGCTTTGCGCCGATGCCCTGGCTCTGGAACTGCGGCTCCACAAAGAGCTTTTCGATCTCGTCGCCGGAAATGCGGATGATGCCTTTCACGACGCCGTCGTCATAGACATAGGTGTTTTGCAGCGCATCCGTACCCTCGGCATATTCCAATGCCATGTCCATGACATTCAGCTCTCCGAAATAGTATGCGTCATTCCGGAAGAAGGGGTAGAAATTCAGGCGGTAGTTTGTGATGATGATTTCCGCAATACGGGATGCGTCCGCAGGGGTGGCGGATCTGATGTTAGTCATGGGTACCTCCGTTCTTTGATGGGTGGTGAGGGGTGATAAATTAAAATTTATAAGTGCTTTAGTGAACCCATGTGGGGGCTTTGCCCCCACACCCCCACCAGAGGAATGTGATTCCTCTGGAC
>JAZQAA010000128.1:0-2618 GCA_045544975.1 Oscillospiraceae bacterium
TGTGATAGATATCCAAAATCTTCGGTGGTGTATATTTTATGGCTTATTTTCAAGAAAACTCTTGTGTTATTCCGGATCGCCGCCTACACCGGCTCCGGTGGAACGCTCACCATTGAAGATTTCCTCGCTAATTCATAAAAAACAGCGCAGCATCCGTAAAGATGCTGCGCTTCTTGTATTATTCTGCCTGCAAAAGCTCGCTGAACTGTGTGAGGAATGCGTCCGCAACGATCTGGCAGCCCTCGTCATTCGGATGACCGCCGTAAAGGGCAGTTGCAGGACTCTCCGGATCCGACAGCAGGGAAGCCATGTCAAAGAACTCGACGCCCATTTCCTCTGCAAATGCCGGTATCTGTTCATTGAGTGCAATGCGGTTTGTTTCTGCATCGCCTTCCAGATTGAACGGCGGTGCGTTGAACAGAATCACCTTGCAGCCTGCGTTTTTCAGCTCGGTGATGATTGTGCGCAGGGATTCCAGAATTTCCGAAGCAGTGCTCGGTCCCGTGCCGCCGTATGCACCGACAAGCAGGTCGTTTGTTGCAAAGGCAACTGTCACAACATCCGCGCTCTTTGCGCGCTCCAGCCAGTCTCCGCAGGTTGCCGCATCGCTTGCCTTGCCGGAACCGATGCCGAGATTCCAGACGGCATAATCGGAACCAAGTGCTTCAGATACCTGCGATACCCAGAAGTTATTCCCGAATTCAGAGGTTTCACACCCCTGAGTGATAGAGTCACCAAAGGTCGCAATCCGCAGCTTGACATCCCGCTTGCAGCCAATGAACTGCGGCGCAGGTGCTTCGTTGCTGTAAATGAAATTTCCGCCGTTCTTGCTGTAATAGGAATGCGCAATGTTTGACATCTGCAGGCAGGGAATATTGGTGCCGCTGATGGTCCATTCCCAAACAAGGTAGTGTCCCTCTGGGATATTGATCGTAACGCTGTCGCTCCAGTAGGTTTCACCGGCTTTGACGCTCTTGCTTTCACTTCCGTCAAATGTAACTGCTGTGACATTGGTAACAGGCTCCTCAGGTCCTGTACCGCCGTCGGCAATGCTTGCACTGATGATCTCATAATCACCGCCCGGCTGTCCGACATGGCCGAATCGCCTGCCGTCACCCATTGTAGCATCAATGGTATTGGAGAAATAGAATTTGTACTCCAGCTCCCCGTATTCTTCTAAGGGATAATAGCTCCGGTAAGTGATCGTATCCGCTTGGTAAATGAAAGTGTGTGATCCAGTGGAGACGGGTGTATTTGACACATAGCCGTCAAATTGAGATGGCAGCTTCTCGATAACCGGCTCCGTTGTTTCTGCGATGCCTTCCGTTGTGGGCTCCTCCGTCTGCGTCGGGGAGCTGTCACAGGCCGTTATGCCAAGGAGCATCAAAAAGCTCAGCGCAAGGCTGACGATTTTCTTCATATTGTTTCCTCCATTCATAGATTGGGTTACTGTCATTATAACAGAATTGCAGGATTCTGTCAATTGATGTATGGGAAAAACGCGGAACACTTGCAAATCCTCCTTTCAGTATGGTATAATTGATGCAGAAATGATGCAAATAGGATGTAAAATCAGAGAAAAAACAAGGAGTACACAATATGATCAGGATTTGTATTGTAGAGGATGAAAAACCAATTGCCAATCTGATTCGGATGAGTCTTTCGAGACAGGGCTACCAGTGCACCTGCGTCTATGACGGAATGGAAGCTGCGGATCTTCTGGAGCAGGAAAGCTTCGATCTTGTACTGCTGGATATCATGCTGCCCGGAACGGATGGATTTACGCTTCTTGAATATATCCGTTCTTTGAAAATTCCAGTCATTTTCATTACCGCAAAGAATTCCGTGAATGACAAGGTCAAAGGTCTGCGGATGGGAGCGGAGGATTATATTGTCAAGCCATTTGAAATTCTGGAGCTGATTGCAAGAGTGGAGGTTGTGCTTCGCCGTTATCATAAGCTTGATGATGTGATTGTCATCGGCGGTCTGTGCATTGATACGGTCTCCATGGTGGTCAAAAAGGATGGGACTGAAATTGCGCTCACCAATAAGGAATATGAGCTTCTTCTGCTCTTTGCGCGCAATCCCAATATTGCGCTGTATCGTGAAACCATTTATGAAAGAGTCTGGGGCGGAGAATATGACGGTGAGAGCCGTACGGTCGATCTTCATGTGCAGCGCCTCCGAAAGAAAACAGGCTGGCAGACCCTGCTTAAAGCCATCCCGAAGGTTGGCTATCGCTTAGAGGTGTAGCATGAGATTCCGTACCAAAATGACAATCTGGATGACCGTGCTTCTCGCCCTTGTATACGGAATCGGCGGAACGCTGCTGATGTATCTGGGCTTTCGCAGTATGCAAAAGCAGGAGCAGGATAAGGCACTCAATTCCTACCGGATGCTCTGTGCGACATTGTCCCTTGCCAATTCCATTACTGAACAGGGACGGCTTGAGGATGTCACAGCCCTTCTTTCTGCAATTGACAAAGAGGGCGGTGACTGGTCAGCATTGCAGCTGCGCAATGAGAATCAGGATGTTCTGGTTCAGTCCGGCGACCGTCGGATTTTTCGTACCGGACTTGACGGCCAATGCGACAGCGTCAGCTGCGCGATGGTGCAGG
>JAZQAA010000129.1:0-2327 GCA_045544975.1 Oscillospiraceae bacterium
CCCCTCCCTAAAGGGAGGGGGAAATAGTGGAGGGTGCTACCGCACCCTCCACCCGCTCACCTGCGGTGCACTTTTTGGCTATACACTGGGGGGTATAGGGGGCGAATCCCCCTATATGCGCCGTAGGCGCAACTCTTAACCAAGAAAGGAGTCCAGCCGTGCGCCGACAGGCGCGCTGGCTGGGCAGGATTTTTTCGACAGACTGAGGACGATGCCGTTAAAGCATCGTCCTTTGATTGTGCGGAACATTGTTCTCTATATCTCCTACCCAAGAATGCAATTCTTTGCCTCCTGGCGTTTTCATTCTGCCCCCTTGTGGGGCTGAATGGAAACGGATCGGGATTCCAAAGGGATCACATCCCTTTGGCGGGGTGTGGGGCAGCGCCCCACAGGCTCCGCGCCTCCGCGCATTAGTGGCAATCTTCGCAATCCGGAATCTTGCCGATGATCGGTTCCGGATCCACACCCAGCTTCTCGTAGTAATTCCAGAGCGCGGACTTTACTGCCTGCTCTGCCAGAACGGAGCAGTGCACCTTCACTGCCGGCAGTCCGTCGAGCGCCTCTGTCACTGCCTTATTGGTCAGCTGCAGTGCCTCGTCAATGGTTCTGCCCTTCAGAAGCTCCGTTGCCATGGAGGAAGTTGCTACCGCTGCACCGCAGCCGAAGGTCTTGAACTTCACATCTGTGATCACATTGCCGTCAATCTTCAGGTACATCTTCATGATATCGCCGCACTTGGCATTGCCAACCTCGCCGATACCGTCCGCATCCTCAATTTCGCCCACATTGCGGGGATTTGTAAAGTGATCCATTACCTTTTCACTGTAAATCATTCTCATAGCCTCCTGATTATGTTTGCTTATACCAATGCAATGCCTTCCTTGCACATCTTCTCCCACATCGGGGACATCTCACGCAGACGATTGACCACCTGCGGAAGAACCTCCAGAATATAATCCACATCCTCCTCGGTGAAATCCCTGTCAAAGCTCAGCCGCAGGGAACCGTGTGCCACCTCGTGCTTGAGTCCCAGGGACAGCAGCACATGGGAGGGATCCAGAGAACCGGAGGTGCACGCAGAACCGGAAGAAGCGCATACACCATAGTAATCCATCATCAGGAGCAGGCTCTCGCCCTCAATGCCGACGATGGAAGCATTTACATTACCGCACAGGCGCTTGTCGCGGCTGCCGTTGAGACGGGTCTGCGGAATCTGCAGAATGCCGTCAATCAGCTTGTCACGCAGGGGCGTGAGCTTTGCAATCTTGCCCGGAATGTCCGCTGTTGCGATTTCCAGTGCCTTTGCCATGCCCATGATGCCTGCCACATTTTCCGTACCGGCGCGTCTGCCGTATTCCTGACCGCCGCCGTGTACGAGATTCGGCAGAACAATGCCCTTGCGCACATAGAGCGCACCCACGCCCTTCGGTGCATGGAACTTATGACCGGAGAGGGAGAGCATATCAATATTCTGTGCCTTCACATCAATTTCCACATTGCCCACAGCCTGTACTGCGTCCGTGTGGAAGAGAACACCGTGCTTCTTGCAGATCGCACCGATTTCCGGAATCGGCTGAATGGTGCCGATCTCGTTGTTTGCATACATGATTGTCACAAGTGCTGTGTCCTCGCGGATGGCATTTTCCACATCCTGCGGATCCACAAGACCATCCTCGCTGACAGGCAGGTAGGTGACCTCAAATCCATGCTTTTCAAGGTACTGACAAGTGTGCAGAACGGCATGGTGCTCAAAAACACTTGTGATAATGTGCTTCTTGCCCTTTGCCGCAAGACGGTCGCAGGTGCCCTTGATTGCCCAGTTGTCCGCTTCGGAACCGCCGGCAGTGAAGAAAATTTCCCCTGCCTGCGCACCAAGACAAGCTGCTACTCTGGCACGCGCGTCATTGAGCGCAGCATGGCACTCTCTGCCAAGCTTATAGATACTGGAGGCATTGCCGTAATGCTCGGTGAAGTAGGGGAGCATCTCTGCCATGACCTCCGGAGAAACTGCTGTAGTTGCCGCATGATCGGCATAAATCATTCGTTTTTCCATTGCATATCCTTTCTTTCTGATGGGATCACTCCGCTGCGCCGGAGCACAAAGGAGCATTTTCTATATTATAGCACATTATCGCGGAAAATACAAGTGAATTAGACAGGTTAACACTCCGTTATGAATTTCATAAGAGCTTCCTACATATCCGCCGAAAAAACGGGCATACTTTTGCCAGATGACAATCAAACGGAGGTGTTTTGTATGCAAAAACGCATGGGCAGCAGCATCCGGCTGCTGCATCCGCCGCATATTCACAGCTATGCAAGCATTG
>JAZQAA010000130.1:0-1565 GCA_045544975.1 Oscillospiraceae bacterium
GTAATCGTTGTAGGTCCTGAGCTGAAGATGTACCAGTGCGGTCTTCCGAAGGAGATGGCACTCGAACTCTTCAAACCGTTCGTTCTCAAGAGACTGGTTGATACTAAGGTCATCGCCAATATCAAGAGCGCAAGAAAAATGGTTGACCGTGCTTCTGAGGAAGTATGGGATGCTCTCGAACATGTAATTAAGGGTCACCCCGTTCTGCTGAACCGTGCTCCCACACTGCACCGTCTGGGTATTCAGGCATTTGAACCGGTTCTGGTTGAGGGTCGTGCACTCAAACTCCATCCCCTCGTATGTTCTGCATTCAATGCGGACTTCGATGGTGACCAGATGGCTGTGCATCTGCCCCTGTCCGCTGAGGCACAGGCAGAAGCTCGCTTCCTGATGCTCGCTGCCAACAACCTGCTCAAGCCCTCCGACGGACGTCCTGTAGCAGTTCCGTCCCAGGATATGGTGCTTGGTTCCTACTATCTGACCATGCTCAAGCCCGGTGCAAAGGGCGAAGGCAAGTGCTTCCGCGATGTCAATGAGGCACTGATGGCTTATCATGAGGGTGATGTTTCCCTGCACGCTCCGATTAAGGTGCGCATCACAAAGGATGTAGCAGAGAAGAAGCTCTCCAAGATCATCGACTGTACAATCGGCCGTCTGATCTTCAATGAAAATATTCCGCAGAACCTGGGTTATGTTGACAGAACCAACTCTGACAAGCAGTTTGATCTGGAAATCTCCTTCCTCGTCGGCAAGGGTCAGCTTTCTGAGATCATTGAACGCTGCATCAGAATTCATGGTACAACCACAACCTCCGAGGTGCTTGACAGAGTCAAGGCTCTGGGCTTTAAGTATTCCACAAGAGCAGCGATTACTGTTGCTGTATGTGATGCAACCATTCCGCCGGAGAAGAAGGAAATCCTTGCTGCCGCAGACGCAGAGATCGAGGAAATCACACAGGAATACAACTATGGTTATATTTCCTCCGACGAGAAGTCCAAGCGTGTTATCTCTGTATGGAACGATGCAACCGATAGCGTTACCAACGCACTGAAGACCGGACTTGATCCGTACAATCCGATTGCCATGATGGCAAACTCCGGTGCCCGTGGTAGTATCAGCCAGCTGCGTCAGCTCGCTGGTATGCGTGGTCTGATTGCCAACACCTCCGGTACCACCATCGAAATTCCGATTCGTGCAAACTATCGTGAAGGTCTGAATATTCTGGAATACTTCATCTCCTCCCGTGGTGCTCGTAAGGGTCTGGCAGATACCGCGCTGCGTACCGCTGACTCCGGTTATCTGACCCGCCGTCTTGTCGATGTTTCTCAGGATGTGATCATCCGTGAGCAGGATTGCGGTACGGATGACGGTATTGAGATCTATGAGATCCGCAACGGCAAGGAAATCATTGAGCCGATGAAGGAAAGATTAATTGGTCGCTTCCTCGCAGATGATCTGCGCGATAAGGAAAGCGGTGAACTGATCGTTTCCAAGAATAAGCTCATGACTGAGGCTGACGCTGCTAAGATCAGCGAAATGGGTATTGAAAAGATCCGCATCCGCTC
>JAZQAA010000131.1:0-8384 GCA_045544975.1 Oscillospiraceae bacterium
CCTAACCCCCTCCCCAAAGGGGAGGGGGTAAAGAGGGAGGAGGCTGCCGCCTCCAGTCAAGGGATGCGCTTGCGCCATCCCATCCCCCATGTCTTTCGCAAACTATCCACATCGCTGTGCTTTGCACAGCCGATGCTGCAATAATCTGAAGCCGGCTCCGCCGGCGGTCTCTAATGCAAACCAAGCAATGCGCCGCTTGCCGCAAGGCAAAGGCGCATTGCGGTCAGACGATCCAAAGGCGTATCCCACTAAGTATCCTTGTCAGCGCGGACCCCGCGCCCGGCGGTCTCTATGGTAAACTAAGCGTTACACCCTTCGCCGTCAGGCGTTGGGTGTATGCGGTCAGACGATCCAAAGGCGTATCCTCCTAAGAATCCTCGCCGGTGCGGGCGCCGCACCTTGACAAATGGTGGGGGATGTGGTAAAGTGTAAGGAGGGGGAGCTGTACCCCTAAGTACCAAAATAAAGGAGCCTGAACATGAAATTGTTTCACAAATATATTGCAGTCGCACTGAGCTGCGTTATGGGTGCTGCGGCATTCTGCGGATGTATGGAAGATCCGAATTACTACGAGGAGGATGAACTCCCCTACGGCGCAACTATGCGGGAAATGAAAACTGACTTCCCCGTTCCAATGTGCTTTGACCGCCGCTTTGTTACCGAGGATATGGCAGCAGCTATCGCCAATTACTACGGCAGTGTGCAGAATCAGGACACGGAGCTGTACCTGCAGTCCACCTTCCCCTTCCATGTGGATTATAAAATGAATGTTATGTATGAAGGCCAGTTTGCATCCTATGAGGAATTCGTCAAGAGCCTGCATACCTCCATCGCCCAGCCCACTGCAGAGGACTTCCAATACACCATGGTCACTGTCACCGGACTGACCTCGGAACGCGTCGCTTCCCGTCTGGATGATACCATCAATATGCTCGAAGAACTCTCCGGTGATGAAAATTTCGCAGAATCCGTCACCGAGTGCTGGAAGCTCGAAATCGAATGGCGCCTGAATTACAACGGCGGTTCCGAGTACCTTGCTGCCGAAAATCAGGAGCTCTTCCTCATTGGCATCGACGGTACCTATTACTGCGTATCCTAAAACGAGGTGTGCCATGCCAAGATTCTTTGTTGAAGAAGCGGACGAAAATGAAATCATCATCACCGGCGAGGATGCCCACCACATCGGCCGCTCCCTCCGGATGCGCACAGGAGAGGAACTCACTGTCTGCGCACAGGGAATGGACTATCAGTGCGAAATCACCAGAATTACCGATTCCGAAGTCTTTCTCAAGCCCCTGCAGATTACCCCCTGCGCTGCAGAACCAAGCGTTCGCGTGACGCTCTATCAGGCTGTCCCCAAGCAGGATAAGCTTGCTGAAATTGTCCAGAAAGCCGTGGAGCTCGGTGTAACGGAGATCGTCCCCGTCCTGACCGCACGCTGCGTTGCCCGCCCCTCCAAGCAGGACTTTGAAAAAAAACGCCAGCGGCTTCAGAAAATTGCTGTCTCCGCTGCAAAGCAGTCCGGAAGAGGTATTATTCCGGAAATCGCACCCCTCCATTCCTGGAAGGAAGCACTCAAAAGAATGCAGGAGGAGGACGCTGCCGTCATGCTCTATGAGGAGGAAGGCGGTGTGCGCTTCGGGGAGGTTCCGCTCGAAGGCAAAACCCGTATCGGTCTGTTCATCGGCAGCGAAGGCGGCATTTCTGAGGAAGAAGCTGAACAGGCGTGCAATGCCGGACTGCACCGCGTCTGGCTCGGCAATCGTATTCTCCGCTGTGAGACAGCGCCGACCGCCGCATTGGCAATTTTGATGTATCTGACAAAAAATCTCTGAAAAAATTCTGAAAAGTGTTGAAATCCATGAAACAATGTGGTATAATAGATATATGCAGTGCCGGCGGAGAGCATCGTTCCTGACCGCAGCAGTCCGCCCGGCATGAGAAACATTACTGCGGAGAAAAGAGGACATTATGAAGGATTGGAAAATCATTGCCATTATTGCTGCTACTGCACTTGCTACTGCTGTTGCCGTTGTTGTGCTGCTGCAGAAGCAGAACAACAAGCGCAAGATGCGTTTTGACAGCGAAGAATTTGAGGATGAGTATATGGATGATTTCTGCGGCGAACAGTGCGTATGCTGCGGCGAGGATCTGGATGTAGAGCTTCCGGCAGAGGATGCTGAAGAAGCTGCTCCGACTGCTGAAGAGGCTGCCGCTTTCGAAGATCTGCTGGCTGCTGAGGATGCTTCCGAAGAGACTTCTGAGGACGAGGAAAAGGCTGAATAATTGCAGAAATACAATGAGCACACCGGTTTATCCGGTGTGCTTTTTTTGTGCATGACAGATGTGCTTTGCAAGCTGCCGCATTGCCCCTGCATCCATATTCCGCAGAAGAAAGCTCCGGTGCACCGGTGTTTGCAGCAGGATGCGCAGATGGCATTTCCCAAACATCCGCTGCCATGGATTGGCGGTCAATTCCATCAGGGCAATGCCGCCAGCCGGAACAAGGATTGTCTGAAAGACAAAGCCCTTCGCGGTACGAAGGCAGATCCGGTCGCCGTCAAGGCGGATGCCGCTTGTCAACAGTGCAGCAATCTGGACAAACAGCTTCCAGAAAAGCGGCAGCAGGAGCATCCACTGCAGGAAAATCCACAGCTGCGAAAGCCCCGGCATTGCCGCGCGGCAGACGATGCTCCCCGTAAAGACGGCAGCCATCCCTGTGACCGGTGCCCAGAGATAGCCCCACCATGCGGTAAGCGGCGGCTTCCACTGCATGGGCTTCTGCGCTGCACGAAGATCAAAACAGGAAGGGAGCTTCTGCAGCTCCCTTCGCCTGAGCAGCGGCAGACAGACGGGTACATCCTTCCTGCTGTGATAGCCGGGAGAATGTACGAGCAGCGCGTCATGACGGAGCATCCCCATGAGAAGGTTCCTTCGCATTTCCAGTGCGCTGATGCATCCGATACGCAGAATGTGCTTTCGTTTCGAGAAAATTCCGCTTCGCAGCACAAGCACTTCGCCATCCGTTTCCATACAGAAACCGCAGTAGCGCAGAAGATTGCGCAAGAGCGAGAGTCCCCATGCCAGAAGCACCACCGCACCCGCCATCACTGCGGAGGGGGACAGTCCCTCCACACGAGCTGCCAGCTCCTCTGAAACGGCACTGAGCTGCTCACGAAGAGGAAGCTGCGTCAGAAGTTCCCTTGCCACCGCACCGCCCTCAACCCAGAATGCAGCCGTGTACAATGCGCCGGACAGGCTGCTTGCACAGAGAATAGCGAAGAACAGAACCCTCCAGAAGTGCACGCGGTATCCATCGGCATTCTCCTGCAGGGGCGGCAAAAGCCTGCAAAGCGCCGCCGCGTCCTTTTCATGCAGCAGAAGATCAATCCCCGGATCCCTTCCGGCACTGCGCAGATGCAGGCGCACTGCCCCGAAGGGACGGCAATACAGGGGAATTTCCGCAGAGACGGATGTCACGGCACGCAGCGGAATCCGGCTGCTTCGCCGGAGCACCACGCCTTCCTGCAAAATGAGCGTATCCGCTTGCAGCGTATAACGCCTGCAGTACCAGCGCAGCCAACCAAGCAGCAGGATCCCCATAAGCAGGCACAGCTCCGGTACAATACTGCGAAGAATCTGCAAAATGCCTTCCATTTCCGGAAAATCCTCCCCCAGCCTGCGCAGAAGCGGAATCAGCAAAAGCCAGATATTCCGCGCACTGTAGAGTACAATGCGCAGCGGATGCTCATGCCGCATGGGATGCCTCCAGAAGCGCGCACAGCTCTTCAATATCCTGCCGGCTCAGAAACGGCAGGAGCAAACTTCCCCCATAGACATAGATCCGCAGGAAATGCAGCTTCCCAAAGCCGCCCCGGATGCCGGAAATCGTCCGGACAAACTGCACAGCATCACGGCGGATGCTCTGTTCCTTCCGCAGAAACACCCCTCGCACGACCGTAATCCGGTGCTCTGTGACAATGCAGCGCAGGGCGCGGAAATAGAAGCCCAGCCAGATCCAGACTGCCGTGCATATCCCGACTGCCGCATACATAAGTATTGGAAAAGGCACCAGCACGGCGGCAATGCTCAGCAAGGCGGTCAGCAGAAGCAGGACAGTCCTGAGCAGATGCAGCCCCAGGACGGACGGTTTGTATTCCTTCATCGGGTTCACCTCCCGTGCATAGTATGCCGGAATTTCGTCATTTAATGCAAGGAGGCACTATGAAATCGCTGCTTGACACCATCAATTCCGCTGTGTGGGGCAGCGGACTGATTGTATTGCTTTTGCTCACCTCTCTGAGCTGCCTGCTGCTCGGACACGGAAGCATCCGGAGAAGCCTGCGCAGTCTGCGGCAGAAAGACTCAAACAGACAGGACTTGCGCAGGCTTTTTCAGTCGTGTACAACCTCCCTTGCAGCGGCAATGGGAACGGGCAACCTGATCGGCGTAGCCGCTGCGCTGACCCTCGGAGGACCGGGTGCCATTTTCTGGATGTGGGTGGCGGCAGCGTGCGGGATGGTGCTGATTTACGCAGAAAATGTCCTCGCCGGCGAATTCCAGAGCGATACACTCTGCGGCGCAGCGGCATACCTGCAGCATGGACTGCACAGTCCGGGGCTTGCCGCGGCATTTGCCGTTTTCTGCACGGCGGCGTCCTTTGGCATGGGAAATATGACCCAGACAAATGCCATGGCACAGACGCTGGAAGAAGCCTTCTCCGTACCGCCCCTGCTGACAGGCATTCTGGCTGCTGTGATCGCCGGAGGCATTCTGCTCGGCGGTGCACAGCGCATCGGGAGGTTCACACAGATGATGATCCCCCTGCTCTCCCTTGTCTATCTGGGTATGGCAGGCGTGGTCATTTTTCGTTTTCGTGAGCAGCTCCCTGCGGCATTTTCGTCTATTTTTCAGGAAGCCTTCGGTTTGTCGGCTGTATGCGGCGGCTTCGGGGGTGCCGCCATGCAGCGCGCTGTATCGGTCGGCATCCGGCGCGGCATTTTTTCAAACGAGGCAGGTCTTGGCAGCAGCGGCATTCTCCACAGCGATGCGCAGGATACACCGCCCGGTCAGCGCGGTCTGATCGGCATGGTGGAGGTCATTGCGGATACCTTTATTTGCTGTACACTCACGGCGCTCGTCATTCTCTGCACCGGTGCTGCACAGGGCGACGGCGGCGTGCTCCTGCTTTGTGCCTTCCGAAAGGGACTCGGCAGTGCGGCGGATTTTCTGCTGCCGCCGGTGATTGCGTTGTTCGCACTCTGCACGCTCATCGGATGGGGATGCTGCGGCGGCAAGGCGTTCTCCAGCCTGACGAAGGGAAAATTCCTCAGAACCTACTATCTCCTTTTCAGCGCAGCGGCTGCCATCGGTGCCGTCATGCAGCTGCATACCGTCTGGACGCTTGCGGACATCGCCAACGGCTGTATGGCATACTGCAATCTTCCGGCACTCCTCCTGCTCTACCCTGCCATGACGGCAAGGGATCGCTCTGCATAAATCCAAGCTTTGCCGCCCATACTTTCACAAAAGCGATAGAAAGGCGGTTCCTCCATGGAGATCATTCTATTTTGTGACAGCATATCGCACTGTATTCCGGGGAATCCGATGCCGGAAGCATTGGTTCCGTACTGCAATGTGCCGCTGATTGTGAGAATTCTGCGGTTCCTCAGTACAAAGTCCCTGTCCCGTATCACACTTATCCATGCTGACGAAAAAACACGGAAAGCCTGCGAAGAAGTGCAGCTTACCATTCCGCTTAAGTTTTCGGATGCTCCCCATTCCGGCAGCACACCGGTGCTTTTGCTGCGAAGGCTCTGCCTTCCGGAATGGGATTTGGGGGAGCTTGCGGATTTATGCAGACATTCCCCCATCCGGCTCTGCCATCCGGATGGGAGTGATGCAGGAACATGGATATTCCCGAAAGGAGCGGCTCTTCAAGAGCCGGAAGCAACGGCAATTCCCCGGTACAGCAGCTTTTTTCGGGCGGACACGCCCGCGCAATACCTGCAGCTGCAGCAGGGGCTTCTCTTGAAGCAACGGGAAGTACAGCGCATTGGCGAAAATGTGCAGCTTGGAACGGCAGTGCAGGTGGATGAGCGCACCATCATCGGCAATCACTGCCTGATCGGCGATCACGCCGTACTGGAGGACTGCTGTCTCGGGGACGGCGTTCAGATCGGCGCGCATACCATCCTGCGCGGATGCGTCATCGGCGGACAGGCTCTCATTGACCGGAGGGTGCGGCTGACGAACGAAGTCGTTCCTGCGCGCACTGTCCGCTCCGCGGAAATGCAGTTTTCTGCTGAACCAGAACTCACGCTGCATCCGGAGGATGGCATCTGCCGCGGACTTCCGCGCTGGAATACAGCATCCAGCGCACTGCAGGCAGGTGCAGCAATGGCTGCAATCGGCAAAAGCCTTGTGATCGGATACAATTCCCCTTCCGGCGAAGCCATGGCACTTGCGGCTGCGGCAGGCGCCTCCTCACAGGGGGCAAATGTCCGGCTTGCCGGACATTGCGCGCTTTCCCAGCTCATCACGCTCTGCGGATGCGCCGGCGCGAACGCCATGCTCTGGGTCTGCGGAGATTCTGCCGTACATCTGTATCCGCGGATGGCGGGGGGCTTTGCACTCCATCCGGCACAGGAGCGCTGCCTGCAGACTGCGCTCTCAGCGAATACCGTGCAGCGGATTATGCCCTGCGGCAGCATCCGCGACATCTCCGGACTGCAGGGGGTGTGGGAGGATGGCATTCGCGCGCTGATGCCGGAGACAAGCCCCGTTGTCGAAATATCCTGCAGCAATTCCGCGCTCCGTGAGCGCGCACAGCGGCTCTTTACGGGAAAAACGGGCGAGCGCATTGTGCTCTCGCTCTCGGAGGACGGGACAAGAGTGAACGCCTACACCAATGCCTCCGGAATGATCCGGCATGAACAGCTCCTGCTGCTGAGTCTGCTGTCGCTGCGGGAGATGGGCGAGGATCTGGCAGTTCCGGCGCATTTTCATCCGGCAGCGGAGGGCTTTGCATCTCAGTACGGCAGCAGAATCCTGCGCGTTCATACACCGGGAATCTCCCCCCTTGCAGCGCAGTGCCTTGTCCGGCAGGGCATCTGCACGGACGGTATACGCCTTTTTACGCATATTCTGCGAATTCTTCATAAAAGGCAGCTGACGCTTCAGCAGGCAGCAGCGCTCCTGCCGCCGATGTATACGGAAACGCGTTATGTTCCGACAACGCTTGACAAGAACGCGCTTCGCCGGCTGTACAGGCATCGTCCGGATCCGCAGGTAAGGATCACGCCGCTTGGCAGACTTGCCAAACTGTGCGTCCATGCACAGAGCATGGAAACTGCCGCAGAGCTGTGTGCTGTGTGGGAGAAGCGGCTGTGCCGGAATCTGGGAAATCCGGAGCATCCGGTATTCGGGTGTGCAGAATCCCTTTGATCCATCCATGTTTTTTAGCAAATGTGCTCAAAATCAGGGTGCTGCCCTTGTGAGTGCTTGACAAACACTGGAAATTCCGATATAATGAAACTATGTATCCGTCCTGCCTGCGCAGGAGGCCGTTTTTTTAGAATTTCTAAATAGATTTCCCCGGAAGCGAAGGGACGCTTCCACCCTACTTATCGGAGCTGGTATTCCGGCAATTCCGGATGCTCCAGCATATGCAATGAGCAAATAACTGTTTTTCAACTCACCCATGCTCTGTCCGTCCGTGCGGCTGCATTATTGTTCAGAACCGACAGCTTTTACTGCACGAACCTGCATCATTTTTTTGCCGCAGACTTGTGATGACGGACGCACTCCCCCTGTTTGTGAACGGATGATCGGACTTCCGCAGAATGCGGTGATACAGGAGAGTGCACAGTAAAGAGAACATCCAAAGCAGTGGATTCGTTATTTGCCTGTCAAGGAAACGAGGTATTTCATTGAGCAACACAAATCAATCCGGCGATCAGAGAAGAAGAAAGTACACGATACGCCACCCTAAACGCACCAATCAGAAAAAGGCATCCGCGCCTGCAGCTTCTGCACCCGTACAGCAGCAGAAGCTCTCGCGTCCTGCACCGCAGAACAAGAGAGCGCCCCGCGAGCAGCACCGCACACCGGTACGCATCATTCCGCTCGGCGGACTGAACGAGATCGGCAAGAATATGACGGTTTTTGAGTGCTGCAATGATATGTTCATTGTGGACTGCGGTCTTGCTTTTCCGGATACGGAAATGCCCGGCGTGGACATTGTTATTCCGGACTTCACCTATGTAGAGCGCAACAAGGATAAGCTCCGCGGCATTATGATCACCCATGGACATGAGGATCATATCGGCGGACTTGCCTATCTGCTGAAAAAGGTCAATGCCCCCGTCTACGGCTCCGGCATG
>JAZQAA010000132.1:0-2570 GCA_045544975.1 Oscillospiraceae bacterium
CCCTGTAGATCTGGATGAGGTAACCAATCCCCATCAATGTGATGAAGGCCATTCCAATGGGGAACAGTGCCCGGCGATCACCGTCCGTTAGGTGACGAACCACGATAAGTCCGGAGCTTTGCAGTACAGCGGCAGCCAGCAAAAGCCATCTGCTCAGTCCTGAGAAGCTGCGGATTCGGTGCAAAAGCAATCCCATGCTGTAATTCAGAAGCACATAGGTGATCGGAACAATCAGCCGGATCGGTGAACCCCACGCATAAATCAATAGTCCACAGCATAGCAGGAACATATCCTTTCCCTTTCCGGGAATGCAGTAATAACAAAGCAAAAGCAGCGGCAGCACTGCAAGCAGAAAGGTCAGTGATGCAAGATACATATTACAGATCCTCCGCTTCTGCCGTCGGGAATTGTTCCAAAAATTCCTGACGGGTCATCATAGAATTCAGGATTTCCAGGAGTGCGGATGCTGACAGCATTGCCGGAAGTCCAAGAGATAGTTGAAAGGCACGCCTTGCAGCTGCACTGTCAGGGTTTCCGCTGAGTCCGGCAAAGTACAAATCCGTTTTGGTAATCGGTTCACTATGTTCTGCGCTCTGTGTCAGAACGCCCGCTTTCCGGAAAGCTTCCCGAAGAATACCAGCATCCACTCCCTCCACGCCGAGTTTCCCCTCAGCAGACGGTTTTTCCTTGCGTTTTTCCTTGCCGAAAATATCGGGGATATAGATGTTGCAGATCTTTCCATCCGGGATGGCACCCTTCAGATAACTGCGGATCCGGAAACCAGCACGGTCGGAATCGGTCAGAATAATAATGCCGGTGGTTTTAGCGTAATGCCGTATGAGTGTCAGCATTTCCTCATCCTTGAAAATACGGAAGCCATGAGTTGGAATGATGACTGCCTTTACAATGGAAGAAAGCTTGATTTTATCATATTTTCCTTCAACAATAATTGCCTGATTGACTTGCAGCATAGTATCTCCTTATGATCGCAGCATTGCGATAATCGTCTTTTCAAACAGCACGCGTTCATTCACTGCCCCTGAATGCAGGGTTTTCTCTGCATCACGCAGCAGACAGAGGCACTGCGCAATATGCTCCTTGGAATCATTCATACTGTCACGGAAGGCGTTTTCTACAGTAAATCCGAAACGATAAGAAAAATCCGATGTCATGTCCTGAATCGTTCTGCGCTCGCTTCTTGCTGCCGCAGCTCGTTGCAAATCAATAAAGCATCCGGCAACTGTTGCCATAAGATAGGGCATTTCTACTCGCAATGAAAGCAGTTCGTCAACAGCCTGCATTGCTTCACGGGAGCGGCGGCGTATCACAGCCCGTGTCAGTGCATAGACCGTGGTTTCCAGCTGGGGAGTGACCATATCCCGGATCATTTCCTGCGTAATTTCACCCCCGTCAGCATAGGCGCAAAGCTTACCAAGCTCCTGCTTGACAAGAAGCGTCTGGCTGCCGCAAAGCTCTGCAAGAAGCTGCGCAGCGTCCCTGCCGATGGTGCATCCGCGTTTTCTGACAGAGACACTGATATCCGATGCCATTGCTGCAGGTGTTTTCGGTTCCAGACAGCAGGCAGTTCCGTGCTTTGCAATATAATCCACGAGTGTTTTGTTCTTCGGAGTCGGCTTTTTATTCTTGCCGGTTTTTCCGCCGTAAATATCAAATCCAGTTACATAGAATATGAGAATTGTACCGGTCGGAACATCGGCAAGAATCTGCATAAGCGTCTTGCGCTGCTCTTCACGAAGCGACTCCATATTACAGTCATGAACCAGAATACAGTTATAATCCGTGAACATGGGGCACAGCTCTGCTTCATCCGCAAGCTGACTCAGATCCAGTGCATTGCCCTCAAATCTTGTCACATCATCCAATGCTTCACTGCCGCCAATCTTCTTCAGAAGCCTTTTCACATGGTTCTCCACCTGCAGTACATCGCTTCCATAGAAGCAATAGAGATTGCTGATGGTTCCTGTTTTTAACTGTTCCTGCATTCCTTTTGCATCAAGAATCGGCATAGAGTCTCCTTCCTTTGCAATACCCCTCCGGGGTAATTGTCAATTCGAGATTGTTTTCACCAACAAAGGTATATATATCCTGCTGATAGGGCGCTGCCGCATCAAGCAGAATCATCATGCACGAAGAGGGCATCCTCTCGCTGCATTTGCCGTAAATCGTCAGTATTTCGGATTTTTCGCCCTCAGTTTCCTTTTGATTGCAGCAAAGATACTGGATTCCTCCGTATTCAATTCGGATTTCATCCGCTGAAAAGCTTACCACTGCACCGTGGAACAGCAGCTTTCCCTCTTCACGGACTGTAAAGGGCATTCCAAGTGCTTCCCAATTCCCTTTTTCTTCGCATTCGCGGGCTGCAAGCTGCTGCTTTGGAGGAAGGAACGATAACACCTGATGATAATCCTCCATTGAGGCAGGCTTTGGATTGCACAAATACAGTGTCGGGATTTCTTTGATATTTGCAGACTGCAGGTAAGCTTGCACATAGGAGGGCAGTTCCGCCGAAGTCGGATCGTAGCCATGTCGTTCTGTGAGCCAAGGAGTTG
>JAZQAA010000133.1:0-2403 GCA_045544975.1 Oscillospiraceae bacterium
AATATAGCCCCTCCCCTCGGGGAGGGGTTGGGGTGGGGGCAGACTTCGAGGTGCTGACCCCAGAAAAAGACTTTTGTGACAAGCTGAGCCGCAGGGATTTCCCTGCGGCTTTTGTTTACTAAAAAATGCAGGACGCCGACGAAGCCTGTTCAACTTTGAAGATTTCATAGGCAGCGTGCAAATTTCTCCCTTGACTTTTTTCTGAATCCGTGGTATGATTAGTTATACCAATCATACTTTTTGAGGAGGAGAGTCTATGAAGGGACCGGACGGCAAATCAGCCTGGATGGTGAAAATCGGCGAAAAGGGACAGTTTGTGATTCCGAAGGAAGCGAGAGAGCAGTTCGGCATCCATCCCGGCGATACCATTCTTGTTTTGGGAGATCCGGAACGCGGCATCGCCATTCCGCCAAAATCCACAACGAATAAACATCTTGCTATGATGTTCGAAGAAATGTCCGCAGACGAACAGGAGGATTCCCATGTCTAAAATTGTTTTTTTCTGTATTCCTGCCCACGGCCATACCAACCCTACACTGGGCGTTGTGACGGAGCTTGTCCGCCGCGGCCACGAGGTGCACTATTATTCCTATGAGCCGTTCCGCGAGAAGATCGAAGCTGCCGGCGCGTGCTTCATCCCCTGTGATGCCTATGATGCAGAGCTGAATCTGCGTCCTGAGGACGCATCTCGCGTCGGCAAGGATCTTGCCTTTTCGACAAGACTCCTCGTGGATACGACGCTTTCTCTGGATGAAATGGTCACCAGGGAGATGCAGGCGCTTGCGCCCGACTGTATCGTTGCCGATTCCATGGCGGTATGGGGCAAGGCAACTGCAAAGAAACTCGGTATTCCCTTCGTTTCGTCCACCACAACCTTTGCCTTCAACCAGCATTCTGCAAAGGTCATGAAGCAGAGCATCGGCGAGCTGTTCCGGATGATTTTTGCAATGCCCAGAATCAACAAGGACATCCGCCGCCTGCAGGAGAAGGGCTATCCCGTTAAAAGCGTGCTCGATCTGATTCAGAACGATGCGGATACGGATACTATTGTCTATACATCGCCGGAATTCCAGCCCTGTGCGGAGACATTTTCCGAGCGTTACGCCTTTGTCGGACCTTCCATCCGTGCAGCAGAAGGGGAGTTTGAAAAGACACGGCAGACGCTCGTATATATTTCCATGGGTACCGTTGTCAATGATCAGGAAGGCTTTTACCGCAGCTGCATCGAAGCGCTGAAGGATTCTCCCTATCAGGTTGTCATGTCCATCGGCGATCGTGTGGATCCTGCAGCACTGGGAGAAATCCCTGCACATATCTCCGTGCAGCCCTTTGTCGATCAGATGGCAGTGCTTGCAAAGGCGGATGTGTTCCTGACGCACTGCGGCATGAACAGTGTGAACGAGGCACTCTACCATCGTGTTCCGCTTGTCATGTATCCCCAGACCTCGGAGCAGTCCGGCGTTGCACTGCGGACACAGCAGGTGGGAGCGGGTCTGCAGCTGCAGAAAGCATCACCTGCCGCTATCCGTGCGGCAATTGATACAGTTTTGCAGACGCCTTCCTATCGGGAGCAGGCTTCCCGGATCGCCGACAGCTTCCATAGCTGCTCCGGTGCAAAGGGTGCCGCGGATAAGATTCTCTCCGTCTGCAATGCAGCGAGGGATTGAAGGGCATAAACAAAAAGCCGCAGGTATTTTCCTGCGGCTTTTATTCTGTCAATGCTTACGGAACACCTTACGCTTCCAACGGCTCATATGTTCTAAGATACCGCTGAAGTACAGGGCACTCAGAGCAAGATATGCCATTGTTGCGCCGAGTACAAAGTTCTGCATATTTTCGCACGGCTGCGCCGGAATCCGTCCGAACCCATCAGTCAGTTCAAGCAGGCTGTGAAAGCCCAGCAGGATGAATGCGCCGATCGACAGATCCATCATTCTCTTTTTTAACTGTGCCTTTTCTGTTCCATTGTATTCTGCTACCTGGAGCAGTGTTTCCTTTGTTTCCTGATTCATTTCCTCGCTCTTCCTTTCTCCATTCAGAATTTCACGGATGTCCACAGAATAAAAATCTGCAAGTTCTACCAGAATACTCAGATCCGGCATATTGCTTCCGGTTTCCCATCGGGATACCGTTCTGCTCGATACATTGAACTGTTCTGCCAATTTTTCCTGTGTCATATTCTTTTCATTGCGGAGCTTCTTCAAGAACGCTCCGATTTTCCTTTGGTCCATGTGTGAACCTCCTTTCTGTTTCCCAGTATAGCACACCGGCTGCAGTTTTCCCACGACACAAAGCGAGAGATGCCGTTTGTTTCTGCAGGACATGGTTTGTCCGGTCGGAAAAGTACCGAATTTGCGATTGTTTTGCTATGACACCTGTGCCGATCAGCATGGAAGTCGGAGG
>JAZQAA010000134.1:0-1593 GCA_045544975.1 Oscillospiraceae bacterium
ATGGTGGATGCGATTATCAATCATGAAGTCGCGAAGTGCCTGCATCCAGGTACGGTTTCTGCCGTCTGTGTCATGCTCCTCATCAAGGAAGCCGCCCCATTCGCCCATGAACAGCGGTGCTATGCCTTCATCCTGTATGAAGAACCAGTTGTCATACCAGCAGTCAGCAAGAAGTGTCTCCTGGTTAAATCCCTCATAGAACCAGGTCTGATCATAAACGAGGGGACCATAGTCATGCGGAGAATAAACAAGCTGGTCCTGATGCTCACCAAGATCAAGAGGGTAGTCCCTGACACCGCGGAAATTGCCGCCCCACCATGTGTGGTGATAATAGCTGTAAGGATAACGGGAATAGTCGATGTTCTGTGAAGTCCAGTCTGCGCCCTCTTCAAATTTGGGGTAAACCTCCGTTCCCTCCACCATAATCAACAGGTTGGGATTGATGGCAAGTACCTTCGCTGCGGCTGTTTCTGCAGCGTACTTCCAGTTGTTCGGATCGGTGGTATCGTCCCATTTTGCCATAAGCGCAGGCGTATCCGCTGTTCCATGCGGCTCGTTCTTGAGGTCGATGGCGATGATAGTATCATCATCCTTATAATAATCTGTGAACCATTCGAGCGCTTCATACCAGTCTTCTGTTGTGTAGTTATCCGTATACCAGAGACTCACCTGATGACCGGCAGCATTGGTTTCTGCGCAGTGTACATCCATCAGAATCTTGATTCCAAGCTCCCTGCACCATTGTACTGCCATGTTCCAGATATCAAAGCTGTACATAATCGTTCCGCCGACAGTGCCCTCAAGTGTCAGTTCCGGATTCTCCCATTCATTGACCTTCGGTGTAGCAGGATCGGGTTCGCTGTTCTTCCACTGCAGCAGGAGCTGGGTGGACATGGGAACTCGAAGCAGATTAAAGCCATGATCGGCGATTTCTGTCAGCATTTCATGCATATTCCTTGACCACACGCCATCGAATACCTGGCTGCCGACATTGTATCCGAACCAATTGCAGCCGGTGAGCCAGACGGGATTACCATTCATGTCCACAATCTCAGCGTTTTCGTTGACATGGAGCCAGTCATCATGGTATTCATCAGGCGTCTGCGCAGCAATCGGTGTCATCACAGAGGATGTGATACTGCCAATCAAAGCGATCGCAAGTGTGCAGGACAGCACAGCTTTTTTGAAAAAATGTTGTTTCATTTGTATCCAAACCTCCCACGAGCTTATTCACTATAATCATAGCATATTTTCATAGGAATGTCAAATGATTTTTGTGAAGAGTGCTGAGGATATTATGCTCCGTAGGGGATAATGCCGATATTTTTTATTTTTATTTGTACAGAATGTACGAATGGAAATAAATATTGCAAAATAACTTGACAAAACTGACGAAATCGTGTAAAATTATTATAATATGCCTTTGGCAGAATAACGGAATCATTCTCTTAGGATGAACCGAAAGAAAGGATTTTTTTATGAGTGAAAAGAAAAGTGGATTTGGCTCAAAGCTTGGATTCATCCTTGCAGCAGCCGGATCAGCAGTAGGTTTGGGAAATATCTGGCGTTTCCCGTATCTTGCATCGGATAACG
>JAZQAA010000135.1:0-3807 GCA_045544975.1 Oscillospiraceae bacterium
ACGACTGGCAGACAGGTCTGATTCCGGTTCTGATGCACAGCACCTTCGCAACACATCCGTTCTATCAGGGCACCAAGTCCATCATGACAATTCATAATCTTCGCTTCCAGGGTGTATGGGACATTGAAGAGTTCCAGCGCAACACCAATCTTCCGGATTATATGTTCACACCGGATAAGCTGGAATTCCACCGCGACGCCAATATGCTCAAGGGCGGTCTGGTGTATGCAGATTACATCACCACTGTCAGCGAAACCTATGCTGAGGAAATCAAAACACCGGAATACGGCGAGAAGCTCAACGGACTGCTCAGTGCTCGCTCCGCTTCCCTGCGCGGTATTGTCAACGGTATTGATTATGATGTCTACAATCCCGCAGCGGACAAGAAGATTTTTGCAAAGTACAATGCAAAAAATGTCATTGAGGGCAAGGCAGAAAACAAACGCAAGCTCCAGGAAGAGCTTGGTCTTCCGCAGGATCCGCACAAGATGCTCATCGGCATCATTTCCCGTCTGACGGATCAGAAGGGTCTGAATCTGCTGGGTGATGTCTTTGAACGCTTCCTCGATGAGCACACACAGTTCGTCGTGATCGGCACGGGTGATCCGGGCTATGAGAATATGTTCCGCTATTTTGCAGGCAGATTCCCGGACAGAGTTTCCGCAAACATCTGCTACAATGACACTCTGGCACACAAGCTCTATGCGGCTGCGGACATGATGCTCGTTCCGTCCATGTTTGAGCCCTGCGGTCTGACACAGCTCATTGCACTGCGCTATGGTTCCGTTCCGCTTGTCAGAGAGACGGGCGGTCTGAGGGACACTGTTCAGCCGTACAACGAATTCGAACTGACCGGCACCGGTTTCACCTTTGGTCCGTTCTACTCCGAGGATTTCCTCAATACGGTAAACTACGCAAAATCCGTATTCTTTAACTTCCGTGAAAACTGGGATGATATGGTACGCCGCGGCATGGCACAGGATTTCTCCTGGAACAGTTCTGCCCGCCAGTACGAGGGTATGTACGAGTGGCTGCTCGGCAAATAATGCTTTTTCCTTTCATTCCTTATAATGCACAGCGTCCTCCGGTTAGATTCGGAGGACGCTGTGTTTTTGCACATCTTTGCCGACATTGCCATAAAACCGACGATTTCTCTGCGTTTTTTGGTTGCTTTTCGCCATTGACAGGGCGCAGTCGGTATGGTATAATGAGTAGGATATGGGAAAAATCTGACAAATGCGCCGTTTTATAAGCCTCCGGTGAATGTTTTCACAGGAGCAGCACAAACTGATACAGAGCGCAGTTCTGACAACGGAACACAGAAAGGAAGTCACAAGAATGATCGTGGAAAAGCTGAAATATCTGCTCGGCTCCACCAGAAGCAGAGTCTACAGACGGCTGATTGCCCGTCTGATCCGTTCCGCAGTATTTGAGAAAAATGAGAGAAACAAAGTCATCTGCTGCGACTTCATTCTGGAGGAGGATACCTCTCCGCAGGATGAATTTGAATTGTTCAAATACCTCTATCACCGCAAGGACAGCCCCTTTGAGGCGTACTATATTATCAATGAACATTCCGCTGCTTATCCGGAAATCAAAGCGGAGTACGGCGATCACATTATTCCGTATTCTGCGGAAAACCGCGTAAAATTCGCCTTCGGCTTAAAGGATCTGCTCAAGACGACAAAATTCATCTGCGGCGGATTCCAGGTCATGCATGCACTGAATCTCGGTATTACTGAGGCTGTCAAGCAGAGTCCTTATGTCTATTCCTTCTTTACACAGCATGGTGTGAATTTCTTCAAAGACAATTTCATTTCCCAGTCGTCCTACAGCTCCTTCCTCTTTGACAGAATCATGATCAGCAATGATTTTGAGAAGAACCTGTTCATGACAAGGGGCTGCTATCAGGAGCATCAGCTGGTGAAGAACGGTCTGTTCCGCTGGGATCTGCTCAGTGCGGACAACGCAAGCTCCGAAAAGAGCATTTTCATTTACTTTACGCACCGCAGATATCTGCGCAATATGGAGGATATCTCCGATACCGTTTATGTAAAAACCATTCTCGGACTGCTGCGTGATCCTCGCTTTACAAAGCTCGTGAAGGACAACGGCTACACCGTGAAGGTTGCCATCCACCATACGGTGGTTTCCGTCTGCGGCAATGATATTCTCGGCGGCATTCAGATTCTGGAGGACGCAGAAATTGCGGATGCAAAGAAGAATTCCGCCATCCTCATCACGGACTATTCTTCCATGTGCTTTGAGATGTGGTTCCAGCACAAGCCCGTCATTTTCCTCAATGTTCCCGACAGCGAGGACTGCCTGACCTACGGGCACAAGACCGACCTGCCGGCACCCTATCAGGGCAAGGAGGATTATATTTTCAATGTTGCGGACAGCATTGATGACTGCATTTCCATGCTGGATGGCTATTTCCAGAGCAATTTCCGTTTCTCCGATACGGAGAAGGAAAAACGCGACCGTTTCTTCTATTATAATTCCGGCTTCTGCGAGCGGTTCTATCACTATCTGCTCGGCATGAAGGACAGCCAGAAGGATCTGTACCATGTTCCGGTAAATGAGTACCTGCGCTTTGCAGAATTCTCCGATATTTTCACACAGGGCATTGCACTGCCGGACAACAAGGGCCGCTGGGTGATCCGCAAAAAGGCGAAGCTGCGCTTCTTTCTTCCCAAAACGGACAGGGATCTTGCCATCAACCTGATCTGCAGTCCCTACCTGAAGTACAAGCAGTACCGTGTGCACGCGAAATTCTATGTCAACGGACATTTCGCTTCTAAAATCCGTTTCTGCTCCAAGCGCAACAGAAGCGTCCTGCTCCAGATCCCGCGCAGCTGGATTCCGGCTGACGGGAAAATTGAAATCACCATGAAGATGAGCCATGTTTACAGAAGAAAGTATCTCATGGTCAATGCGGACGACAACCGCTTCCTGTCGCTGAAACTGATCGGAATGGACATTTTCGAAAGCATTGCGGAAATGGACAACAAAGAATATGCGGATCTGCGTATTGAGCAAAGAAAGCTTGCTGCCATGGAAGCCAAGGAGCTGCAGGAGCTTGAAGAACTGCAAAACGATGACAACGAATAACAGAATTACAAAACCCGGAAAGCATCTGCTTCCCGGGTTTTTCCTTATTCCTTTTCCTTGAACTCCGGCTGCGGCGCAGCTTCGGACTGCTGCGCAATAAAACGCTCTGCAAGCACCTTGGTGATGCTCGCGGATACGCAGGTCTGCATCACAAGGTCATAGATGCGGTCGGAAATCCGTTCCTTCTCCTGCAAAAGCGGAATGGCAATGCGGTCCACATTATCCGCTACAAAATGGCACGCTTTTGCGTGGTTCTTGATAAAGGCATTGTACCGCTCACGCAGAACCGGCTCTTCCATGCCGGGCGGAAATACCTTCTGAATGGCAGCCGTTCCTAAGGCATCCTTCAGCAGACAGATGATCACCAGATACGCAAGGTGCTGCCTGCCGTATTTCTTCTTCACAGGGGACGGCATAATGCGCATTTTGACATAATTATTGATCATGGACGCCGTCACTGTCGGATCCTCCTCATTCCCCGAAAAGGACAAGTACCGGTTCAGAAGCACAATCAGCTGATCCATGTATAATTCAAGATCCGGGAATTCCTCCCAGCGCGGCAGCTGATGCTCCCGCAGGTTGTGGGACATTTCACCATAATAAGTGCTGAATGTCTCCTGATTGTATCGCATATGATCGCCTCCGTGTTTGATGGAAGTTTGTTCTTTGCTTATTATACCATGTTTTTCGCCG
>JAZQAA010000136.1:0-3735 GCA_045544975.1 Oscillospiraceae bacterium
CCTGCTCGTATTATGCGGATTTAATAATAATGATCGGAATCGGCGGGCAATTCTTACGATTGACAAAAGGCATCTCAATGACAGTGTACTGCTTGCTGTCAAGTGTGGGAAGGAACTCCAGCAGTGCATCGCGTTCCTCGAAACCGGTTTCTCTGCCATAGTAAATGATCAGAGTCATAATGCCGCCCTGTTTGAGAAGCCGTAGCCCCTTCTCGATGGCTTCAATGCTTGTTTCCTTCTTTGTATTGATACTGTGATCCCCGCGCGGCAGCCACCCGAAATTGAAAGTAATAAGAGAAACACTCTCCTCTTCGGCAAAGGCGTCCATCTCACTGTGACTCTTACCAAGCACCTGTGCCCGTTCTGCGACACCATGCTTTGCAAGCAGGGCATTCGTGCTGTCCACTGCCTCCTGCTGAATGTCAAAGGCTACAACACGACCGTTCTCCCCCACAAGCTGACAGAGATGCAGTGTATCAAAGCCCCGTCCGGCAGTGGCATCAATACAAAAATCCCCTTCCTTAATATGCTCATCAAGGACGCGATTGATAATTTCAAGCGCACTGAATGAATTCATATCCATAGTTAACTTCCTTTCCTTGGTTCAATGGCAGCAGGATGCTGTCTGTATGCATCTTCTACGCCATCGCTGTTTATCTTATTATAACATACGGATCAGAGAATGTAAAGCAGCAAGCTTATTCAAAAACTGGTATCCATTGACAATTTGAATACAGTGTTTAATGTGCTTATTTTGCCCAATACTATTAGTGAAGTCTTTTTTGAAAAAACGCCTCGGCGTGTAATTGAATTTTCCAATCAGGTGAACTATGAAACTAATGACACTCAACACCCACAGTCTTGTGGAAACAGATTATCCAACAAAACTCGATGCCTTTGTTACGGCAATCAGTGAATGTCTCCCCGACATCATCGCCTTGCAGGAGGCGAATCAGACTGCTGCAATGCCTTCTCTTACCGGTACTGCACTCGAAAACTTTACATTCTGTGCAGGGCTGCCCGTGAAGGAGGACAACCATGTGTACCATGCTGTGAAAAATCTGCATCAAATGGGCATTGTCTATCACTGGACATGGCTTGGAATGAAGCTTGGCTATGGAAGGTATGATGAAGGCATTGCTGTCATGAGCCGCAGCAGAATTCTCGAAGCAAAGGCTTGCAGGATCAGCAGAATCGATGATTATCACAACTGGAAAACCCGGAAGATCATTGGCATTCGTACGGAAGCCAGCCCCGATACCTGGTTTTTCAGCGTCCATTTCGGCTGGTGGAATGATCCAGAGGAGCCCTTTCAGGAGCAATGGAAACGCACTGCAGAAGTCCTTCCCAGAGGCAAGGAGATCTGGCTCATGGGAGATTTTAACAACCCTGCTGGGGTCAGGAACGAGGGATATGATCTGATGATAAAGGATGGCTGGTATGACAGCTACAGCCTTGCAGAGGATAGAGACAACGGTATAACCGTAGAGAAGGTCATTGATGGCTGGAAAGGTCGGACAGACAGCACAGCAGGCATGAGAATTGATCAGCTATGGTGCAACAAACGCCCCAGAATTCTGAATTCACAGGTGATCTTCAATGGCAAAAACAAGGCTGTCATTTCCGACCACTATGGCGTACTGATTGAGGTGAAGCGATGAAACGAAGCGCTGGAATTCTACTTCCTATCTTCTCCCTGCCATCGGCGTATGGTATTGGGTGTTTCGACAGGAAGGCATATGAATTTGTAGACTTTCTCAAAGCAGCAGGGCAATCCTACTGGCAGATTCTGCCCTTAGGTCCCACAAGCTATGGGGATTCTCCCTATCAGAGCTTTTCGACCTTTGCGGGAAATCCCTATTTTATTGATCTGAATGCACTTGTCGAGGAAGGACTTCTGACGCGAAGGGATTTAGAAGCGACTGCCTTTACAGATACCAATTCCATTGACTATAGCGAGCTTTATGAAAAAAGAATTCCCCTGCTGAAGAAAGCTTATGGAAGATGCAAGCTGAAGGAGAATCAAGCATACCTGCAATTCTGTGAGAACAGCGATTGGCTCCAGGATTATGCTCTGTTTATGGCAATTAAGGATTTCTTTGGCGGGATATCCTGGGAGCAATGGGAACCGGATATCCGGCACAGAAAAGCGGATGTTCTCCAGACATACCGCAGCAAACTTTCGGACGAAATCGAGTTTTACAAATTCCTGCAATACCTCTTCTTTCAGCAGTGGTTTAAACTGAAGCAATATGCCAATGACAATGGTATTCGCATAATCGGGGATATTCCCATTTATGTCGCCCTTGACAGTGCAGATGCATGGGCAAATCCAGCGCTTTTTCAGCTTGACGAGGATGGTTTGCCGAAAGCTGTTGCTGGCTGTCCGCCAGATGGTTTTTCCGCAGACGGACAGCTCTGGGGCAATCCGCTCTATGACTGGGCATTTCACCAAAAGACCGGCTATCGATGGTGGATTGATAGACTGCATCACTGCTTTATGCTCTATGATGTGGTCAGAATTGACCATTTCAGAGGATTTGATGCATATTATTCCATTCCCTATGGCAGCAAAACTGCCAAAAACGGACACTGGGAGAAGGGCCCTGGAATGGATTTGTTCCAAGCAGTCCGCAAGGTGCTTGGAAAGAAGTCGGTAATTGCGGAGGACCTGGGTTTCATAACCAGCAGTGTGAAACAGCTTGTCAGGGATTGCGGCTTTCCGAATATGAAGGTGCTGGAATTCGCCTTTGACAGTCGGGACACAAGCAGCCGGAGTGAACATCTGCCGCATAATTACGAGCAAAACTGCGTTGCCTACACAGGGACGCACGACAATCAGACCATTGCCTCGTGGTTTGAAACGATTACTGACGAAGAGCGGAACATGGCAAGGCTTTATCTCTGTGATCACAATACCCCCGACGAAAAGCTCTGCAATGCCCTTATTTCCCTCATCATGCGCAGTCGTGCTGCACTCTGTATCATTCCAATGCAGGATTGGCTTGGACTTGATGACAGCGCAAGAATCAACACGCCGTCTACTGTAGGGACAAACTGGAAATGGCGCGTTGCAAGTGATGTACTAAATTCTTCCCTCGCGGAAGGAATATTCTCTGTCACACAGACATTTGAAAGAGTATAAAACAGCTCTCATGCCACAGAATTATAGAAAGGAAGATGGCACATGAAAGAATTTCGCTACACAATCAAGGACGCTCTGGGGATTCATGCAAGACCGGCAGGAATGCTTGCCAAAACAGCGAAGGAACTTGACAGTGAAATCACTATTACTCTCGGAGAAAAAAATGTCAATGCCACAAAGCTGATGGCACTGATGGGAATGGGGGTAAAATGCGGTGATACCATCACTATCACAATCAACGGCGGCGATGAGACAGCTTCTGAGCAAACAATTCTGCATTTTCTTGAAACAAACCTATAAAAATAAGGGCGGCAAATTTGCCGCCCTTATTGTGCTGGATTTGTCAGATAGGTATTCACGAGAATGGATGTAGGATGATCGTTCACACCCCAGGTTTCAATATGCATTTTTCCGTCTTCAAGCGTAATTCTGCCTGCTCCCATGCCATCGAACATATCACGGAATTCAAATTCAGCGGTAGTTCCGATCACTTCGGCAGTAATATTTCTTGCAGATATCGTATCGGAAGCATAACCGCTTTCGCTGTACAGAACAATGGAGAAAGCTATGGTTGTATCTGTGATCTCCTC
>JAZQAA010000137.1:0-7970 GCA_045544975.1 Oscillospiraceae bacterium
CACCCCCAACCCCTCCCCGAGGGGAGGGGCTACATTGGGAGGTGGTTGCACCACCTCCACCGCCAAAGGACTTCGTCCTTTGAACCTGATAAGGTTTTTCGACAGATTGAAGAGAGGGCGTTTGCCCTCTCTTTTGTTTGCACTCATGCTGGAATCCATCACTACAGATATTTATGCTGCACTTGACAGCTGTTCCAAACTTTGGTATACTGGTATCATTCAAAAACAACCGGGCGCAAAACCCTGAATTCCGAACTTGCTCCGCACCGAAAGGAGGAACACATGAGTAAGAAACAGCAAGCCATCCTGCACCCCGACCATCCGGACGGCATCTACCGCTACGAAACACCCGTCATCGGCGGCATCCGGCAGTACATCCAGATCCGCGGAAAAGACAAGCACAATCCCGTGCTGCTCTTCCTGCATGGAGGGCCGGCCGCTGTGCTGTCCGGCGTCACGCATATTGTCCATGCCGGCTGGGAGGATCACTTCACGGTCGTGAACTGGGATCAGCGTAATGCCGGAAAAACCTATTTCGCCAACAAGGCGCAGGCAAAGGAAATTTCCAAAACCGGAACCATGGATGATTTTGTGCAGGACATCCATGAAATCATTGCTTATCTGCACACTGTTCTTGACTTCGAGAAAATCATTCTGATGGGTTTTTCCTGGGGTACCGCCATCGGTACGGAATACGCCAAACGCCATCCCGAGAATCTGCACTGCGTTGTCAGCGTTGGGCAGCTTGTCAATTATCGCAGCGGCATCACATTCACCTGTGAAAAGCTCCTCACCCTTGTACCGGAGGGCAGTGCGGATGAGAAGAAGGTGCGGCAGATTCTTTCAGATATGCCGGAGACATTTGACTGGAACAAAATGCAGTGGATGCGGCCGTTTCTGCCGCTGTGCGGAAAATACATCATCAAGCACGCAAAACGCGTGCCGTACCGTCACATTCTCAGCTCACCGTTCCAGACCATGCGCGAAAGGCTCTTCTCGCTCCTACCAAACTACGCTCTGCAGGAACAGCCGATGGTCACCATGCTCACCTATGATTTCCGTGAGAACCTGCATTTCGAGGTGCCGGTGCTGTTCGTCTTCGGCGCGGAGGAAACGGTCTGTCCGCCGGAGCTTGTGCAGGAATGCTTCGCGGAGCTTTCAGCGCCAGAAAAGCAGATCACCGTTATTCCGGAAGCGTCGCACTGCTGCTTCTATGACCAGCCGGAGGCGTTCATGACGGCACTGAACGGCTTTCTCGGACAAATCGAAACGCAGAAAGGAGAATCCCCATGCTGACAATCGAAGCAACGCCTGAAATGGTCGAAGAGTGGAGGGCAATCTGGAAGGAACGCAGACATGAGCTGCAGCCGAACCGCCGGAGCGGTGCGGAGCTGATCGCCTACCTGCAGTCCCATTATGATGTGACGGAATTTTCAGAACCGTTTGCTGCGTCCATCATCAGCGGCTGTGTTACGGACAATTCCCACAACGCTGCCAAGCTACCGGAGGGTACACAGCCGAAGCCCAGAACCTTCCGGCTGAACAACACCGGCAGTGCTATGCGGCTCTTCACGCAGGATCCGGTGTACAGATATCAGGACAGTATCTTTGTCGGGATTGATGAAGTGACGGGAACCTTCCATGTGGAACTGAGCACTCTGCTTTGGGACGAGCTGTTTGCCTTCCGCGGACTGGATGCTGCGGACCTTGAAAATTGTTACCTTGTGGCGGAATATCTGGCGTGCAGGGGGAAGCTATGATTACACAAACCAAGAGAGGTAAGAACAATGCGTATCGAACATATTGCAATGTATGTCAATGACCTGGAAAAGGCAAAGGATTTTTTTATCCGCTACTTTGAAGCGTCCGCAAATGACGGCTATCATAACCCATCCACGGGGTTCCGGTCTTATTTTCTGACCTTCGATGATGGGGCAAGACTGGAGATCATGAACCGCCCCGGCATGAGCGATCTTCCGAAAGCGCTGACAAGCACGGGCTACAGCCACATTGCATTCAGTCTGGGAAGCCGCGAAGCGGTTGACGCACTGACAAAACGGCTGGAACACGACGGATACCCTGTCATCAGCGGTCCCAGAATCACCGGTGATGGGTATTATGAGAGCTGTGTTGTCGGAATGGAGGGAAATCAAGTAGAGATCACGGTGTAGCGGAAAAAGGGCTGCGCACCAGAACCAAATCCCCCTTCCCCTCAGGGAGAAGGAATGGGAATAGCCTAAAGAAACACTAAACAGTTCTTATAAAAAAGCCGATGAGTGCAATAACTCATCGGCTTTTCGTGATTGGTTTACCAGCTGATTACAGAATGACTGTGAATATAGAATTCCTCCTGACTCGGCTGCCAGGCTTTCACCTTAGGCGGAAAAAGTGTGTCAAATTCCGCAACGGCTTCGGTATCGTTGCAAAGCTCTTCCGCTTTGCTCGGATAATAGAACCATTTTCTGCCGTCAAGTACACCGTCGTGCAGCTCCTTCACAAGCAGCGCCGCAGGGAAAATATCGCCCTCAAAACACACATTGTATTTCTTGCTGCTTTTATAGCCGCGTGCAACATAATTGTCGGGGTTGCCGAAATTGACAATGGTATCATAGCCAAGCGCCATTGCCCTCTCGAAGGTGTATTCCAGCAGTGCCTTGCCGTATCCCTTCCGCTGATAATCGGGGTGAATACAGATCGGCCCCATGGTCAGGACGGGCTTTTCCGTACCGGCTTCATCCACAAGCTTTGCCTTTGCGTACATGATGCTGCCGATGATTTTTCCGTCCTCTTCAAGGACATAGTCGAGTGCCGGAATAAAGTCCTCATGCTGGCGCAGTACATGGACAAAATAATGCTCGTGGCAGCCGGGAACATTCTGGTCCCAGAATGCCTCACGGGCGAGTGTTTCTACTTCACGATAATCGTTTTCTGTTTCCAAACGGATGATATAGTCATTTTTATTCATTGTTTTTCCTCCTGAAAATTGTTGACCGGCAATACGGGAGGTTTGTGTGAGAATGTATTCGCAAACCTCCCGTTTACGCTACAATCTCCTTTTTCAGTGTATTTGTCAAACAATACGCTCCTTTAAGTCATTTGATCATACAAAAAGCTTTGCTATGATCTTGAATTTATTATAGCATGGGCAATGTGAAAAGTCAAGAGGGAATGCTCTCCCCTGACAGCGTATCTCTTTTCTTGGTTGCAATTTACAGGCAGGTATGATATAATGATAGAAATCCACAGTATATTTTTGGGGGAGGTTGTTTCATAATGCGCATTATAAAAGCCGGAAATACGGATTTGGAAGCTATTAAACAAATCACAGTGCAGACAATCCGCAGCGTCTATCCGCATTACTATCCGCAGGGTGCAGTCGAGTTCTTTCTCCAGCACCACAGCGATCAAAATATCAAAAACGACATTCACAACGGTAATGTTTACTTATGCTTGGATGATGACAACAAAGCGTTGGGCACGGTCACAATTAAAGAAAAAGAAATATGCCGTCTGTTCGTTCTGCCCGAGTATCAGGGGAACGGATACGGGCGCGCGCTTCTGGAATTTGCAGAAAAGAAGATCGCTGAGAATTACAGCCAGATTATCCTCGACGCTTCATTGCCTGCAAAGGCGATTTATCTGAAAAGAGGGTATACGGCGGCAGCATTTCATTCCATCAAAACAGAAAACGGCGATTATCTTTGCTATGATGATATGGTGAAAAAGATGGAATAAGGAACCGGATGAAAAATAGGAATTGCGTAATGGAGTATTAAATGAGAGAAACATTAGAAAAAATCGTAAGTGAGCATGATTTAATCAATCAAACCTTTACAAATTTTTGGGACTGCTACGACAACTATCTTTCTGCCGAAGATACAAAAGAAGAAATCGAGGAGTACGGATTAGTGGGCAGGGACTCAATCGATGTAAAATTATATGGTTATTCGTTCTGGGTTTCAAATGATCTGGACTTTGTACATATCAAAATATACATCGATTGCTTTCTTAAAGATAAATCCACGAGATTTGCCACATATTGGTGCATCTATGATCTTCAGGGTGAATTTTTTGATGATTATTTTGTATGTGAATAGAAAACTGTCACTTCTGCAGCGAAAGGAACTCATGTACAATGGCTGCTCGCCATCGCAATCATAGCAGCTTCTAAATACAACACAGAAAATCCCGTACTCCTCATTTTGCTGAGAAATACGGGATATTTTATTGCTAATAAAAGTTTGTCTGCAAAAGACGCAAGCGTCAGTGTGCAATCAGCTCTGAACGCGAGAAATTAACTCTCCTTAAAAGAGAATTTTCCCGCGCGAATTGCCAGCGAAGGCTCTTCGCTTATTCCCACTCAATCGTGCCAATCGGCTTGGGAGTCAGGTCGTACAGAACTCTGTTGATGCCCTCAACCTCTTTGGTAATACGATCTGTGATCTTGTGGAGGAGTGCGTAGGGGATTTCCTCGATTGTTGCACTCATCGCATCCGTGGTGTTCACTGCACGGATAATTGCAGGCCAGCCCATATAACGCTTGTCATCCTTCACACCAACACTCTTCATATCCGGAACAGCAATGAAATACTGCCATACAGTCTGATTCAGACCTGCGTTGTCAAATTCCTCACGCAGAATTGCATCTGCCTCACGCAGTGCATTCAGACGGTCACGGGTAATTGCACCAAGGCAGCGCACAACCAGGCCGGGACCCGGGAACGGCTGACGATCTACCATGGAGGACGGCAGACCCAGTGCCTTACCTACAACACGAACCTCATCCTTGTACAGAAGCTTCACAGGCTCAACCAGCTCAAACTGCATATCCTCCGGCAGACCGCCTACATTGTGATGTGCCTTGACGCCGTCACTCTCAAGAATGTCGGGATAGATTGTGCCCTGTGCAAGGAAGGAAATGCCCTCCAGCTTGCCAGCTTCTTCATCAAATACCTTGATAAATTCGCCGCCGATGATCTTGCGCTTCTTTTCAGGTTCTTCTACACCTGCCAGCAGATCGAGGAAACGATCGGTTGCGTCAATGTAAATGAGATTCGCATCCATCTGATTCTGGAATACTTCAATAACCTCTTCACTCTCACCCTTGCGCATCAGACCATGATTGACGTGTACGCATACCAGCTGCTTGCCGATTGCCTTGATCAGCAGTGCAGCAACAACGGAGCTGTCTACGCCGCCGGACAATGCCAGCAGTACCTTCTTATCACCAACCTGTGCACGAACCTCTGCAACCTGCTCATCGATGAATGCCTGTGCAAGCTCAGGGGTGGTGATTCTTGCCATGGAATCCGGTCTTACATTACTCATATTACACTCTCCTCCAAGATGAATACTCCTGCCGAATGCGGCGCACTACGTCGTTTTGACAAGGTATTGAATTGTATACTTTATCATACCACAAATGCGTTCATTTTTCAATAGGTTTTTTTCAATTTTATCAACCTGTACACTGTTTTTTTCAATCCGGTGCCCCACATTGACAGGATTTCCAAAAATCCAGCATCCGCTTGCAATTCCAGACAAATTGTGCTATGATAAAAAAGTACGCAATTCCCTGCCCGATATGGACATCGGGCAGATTTTTATGGAGGTTTTTCTATGGCGACAGTCATTCTGCAGCAGGCATTTGTCATGCTGATTCTTATCCTTGTCGGGGCAGGCTGTTTTCGATTCCGGCTGCTCTCCAAAGCAACGGTAACGGAGATCTCCGGTCTTGTACTCAAGGTTATCAATCCCATTGTCATACTCCTCTCCTTCCAGAGAGAATTGCAGGGTGAGCTGGTTGCCAATCTTGGATGGACCTTCCTGCTTGCCGCTGTTTCCTATCTCACTGCCATGCTGATTGCCTATCTCGCCATTCCCCAAAAGGAAGGGCGCGAAACGGACATCGAACGATTCACCTGCATCTACTCCAACTGCGGGTTTATGGGAATTCCGCTCGTGCAGGCAATGTTCGGTTCCGAGGGTGTTTTCTATCTGACCGCCTTCCTGTGCGTGTTCAATCTACTCGCGTGGACACATGGTGTAATGCAGATCTCCGGTCAGAAGAATTGGCGCTCCGTTATGAAGGTGCTGCGTTCACCGGCAATCATTGCGATTGTACTTGGACTGATCATGTTCTTCTGTCAGATCACCATTCCTGCGCTTCTTGCCGATACCCTCTCCATGATCGGTGAACTGAATACACCCCTTGCCATGTTCGTTGCCGGTGCAACGATTGCACAGACGGATCTCGTCGGGGTGCTGAAAAAACCGCGTGT
This sequence comes from Oscillospiraceae bacterium, assembly GCA_045544975.1. Lineage (GTDB taxonomy): Bacteria > Bacillota > Clostridia > Oscillospirales > Ruminococcaceae > UBA3855. The sequence continues at coordinate 6,282 of JAZQAA010000137.1, forward strand.
CTACTATATTTCGCTTCTGAAGCTCCTGGTCATTCCGACAGCTGTTGTACTGCTCTTCCTGCTTTTCCCGTTTGCCAAAACTGTGGAAATGACCGTTCTTGCAGCCACCGCTGCTCCTGCGGCAGCCATGTGCACGATGCAGTGTCTGAATTATCAAAAGAATGCTGCCTATGCCTCCGAGCTTTTCGGAATCACCACGCTCTTTTCCATCGGCTCCATGCCGCTGATAATGATGATCTACGAATGGCTGAGTTTCTGAGTTTTTTGCCACAAATTTCCGACCGGCAAATTGTGCAAAAAAACGGAATTCTAAATAAAATCTCAATTTGTTTGCATTTTTCAAAAAATTATGGTATAATGCAAATGGAGTCATAATCAGAAAGAGACATTTATGCTGAATAACAAGAAAGAAGGTCGGGGGACATATGCTCAGCGGCATCAGTAAACTGGACTTAAAGAGAATCAACCGGATGCAGGTATTGCGAACCGTATGGGAAGCAGGACCCATTTCCCGTGTGGATCTTTCCCAGCAGCTGCAGATTACACGTGCATCCATTACACAGATCACCAACTCCATGATTGAAGAAGGTCTGCTCGCAGAGATCGGCGAAGCGCCCTATCAGAGCAGCCAGCAGGATAAGTTGCCCAAGGGCAGACGCAAAATCCTGCTCGATATCAACGCCAACTATAAATTCGTACTCGGTGCCGTCATCAGTGAACAGGAAGTCACCGTGGGACTGTGCACCATGCACATGGATATTCTTGACAAAGCCTATATGTCGCTGACCGATCATACCTCCCGCAAGGAAATCCTGCAGTTCATCATCTCCGCTTCCGAGCGCATGATGAGTAACAGCTGCCTGAAGAAGGAAAATGTCCTGGGACTTGGCATCGGCGTTATGCCGATCATGATCGGCCGTATGCGTGTTTTCTATAAAAACGGCACACTGGATTTCACAGAGCTTGTAAAGGGCATTGCAAGCCCGAAGCTTCCGCCTGTTTTCTGCGGCAATGCCGTATGGCTGCTCGCCCTTGCAAATGCGGATCTTCACCGCAGCAGTTTGCAGTATATGAATCAGGTGTACCTGCATCTGGGCAATCACATCAATATCTCTGTTCTTCGATCGGAAAAGCGCGATCAGGACTATCTGACCTACAGCTACATGACAGAACGCTGTATCGTTCGTCCGGGTGGACGGCAGCAGGATGGATATCCTGCCGGTTCCGTTCGTGCGCAGCTCTCTGTGCAGGCAATGCAGGCACGCATTGCGCAGGTCTACAGCAAGGAACGAACACCCTTCCTGTACAGTGCAACGGATGGCTATATCGAACGCGTCACACTCGAACAGATGTACCAGGCTGTCTCTGCCGGCGACAAGCGCTGTGAAGAAATTGTCACCGAAATCATGCAGGACTGGAGTGTGCTGCTCCACAACCTTGTCTGCTGCTTCCAGGCACAGAAAATCGTCCTGCACCATTTTGGTCTGACGGAGCGCGGATTTGCCACCTTCAAGCGTTATGTCAAGGAATACTCCGGTGACGACATTGCGGAACGCATTGTGATCAGCAGTGTTGAAAACCGTACGGATTTCCTTGCCGGATGCTCGCTTGTTCTGCTGAAGAACTTCTACATGAACGGCGGCATTCCGGAACAGAACCGCTCCTGATAAAAATCCAAGGGACATATTG
>JAZQAA010000138.1:0-7686 GCA_045544975.1 Oscillospiraceae bacterium
CCGAAGCTGTGGCGGATGGGGTTGCCGATACGCTTTCGGCAAGTGATGATATGGAGCTTTCCCTCAGCCACAAAAGCTATGATGAAAACGGCGAAGTCACGGGGATTTCCGCAAATCCACATGCAATGAACACCGTGCAGGCGATGCTCCTCCAGAATGTGGGGGAAGCCCTTCAGGAGCGCGGGGAGGAAGCCTTTACAGTGGAGCTTGGGACATTGACGGGGCTGTCCCTTCTGAGCGGAAGGGGCGCTGAGATTCCGCTGCGGTTTTCGCCGAAGGGGAGTACTGCAGTTCGTCTTGAGAGCAGTCTCACTTCCGGCGGTGTGAACCAGACCATTTACCGCGTGGAAGCGGTAATCACCGTGCAGGCGGTCTGCACAGTTCCGCTCTATGCAGGCGAAGCGAGCATGGAGTTTTCGTACTTACTGGAGGAAACCCTGATCGTCGGCGATGTACCGATGCTGGATTTGGGTTGGGAGGAATGAGTTCCTCTCAAAAAACCCTTGCTTTTCTCTTCAATATATAGTATAATAAAAATAAGAATGTCCGGATGCGGATTCACTGCGCGAAATTCCGCTTCACGGCGCTATTTGGGAGGTAAAATGTATGAATATTGCAATTGCACAATCCGGCGGCCCCACCTGCGCGATCAACGCAAGCCTTGTGGGCGTTTTCAAGCAGGGACTTCTGACCGAGTCCATTGACGCGATTTTCGGTTCCATCAACGGTATTGAGGGCATCATCGGCGATGACCTGATCAACCTCAAATCCGTTATCCGCACCACGGAGGATATGGAGCTTCTGCGCCAGACACCCTCTACCATGCTCGGCTCCTGCCGCTATAAGCTGCCGCCGTATGAGGAAGAGCCGGAGGTCTATGAGAAGATTCTCCATTGCTTTGAAACGCACCGGATTGAAATTTTCGTCTACATCGGCGGTAATGATTCCATGGATACGGTTGTGAAACTGTCCGGTTATCTGAAAAAAATCGGTTCCGATATCAAGGTGATCGGCGTTCCGAAAACCATTGACAACGATCTGCCCGTGACGGATCATACACCGGGCTTTGGCTCTGCGGCGAAGTATGTGGCTGCCACCACACAGGAGATTATCCGCGACAGCTCCGTTTACAGTATTCCCTCCGTCACAATTGTCGAAATCATGGGACGGCACAGCGGATGGCTTGCGGCATCGACTTGTATGCTCCGCGCCAACGGCGAGGAAGCACCCCACCTGATTTACCTGCCGGAATGCGATTTTTCCACCGCGCAGTTCATTGAGGATGTCCGCAAGGAAATGGCAAAGCATAAGGCAGTCATCGTTGCGGTTTCCGAAGGCGTCAGTGTCAAGGAAGGCGAGGAGGATCTGGAGGGCTTCCAGTCCGGGGCAACGGATGCGTTCGGCCACAAGTACCTCTCCGGCATCGGCAAATTCCTTGAGCGCCTCGTTGCGAAGGAAATCGGCTGCAAGGTCAGATCCATCGAGCTGAATGTTATGCAGCGCTGCTCCTCCCATATCTGCTCCAAGACCGATATCGACGAGGCAGAGAGAATCGGCAGACACGCCCTGCGTGCAGCACTCGACGGCAATACCGGCAAGATGATGTATTTCCGCAGAGTCAGCGATATGCCGTATGCGGTGACCATTGAAATGACGGATGCAAAGAAGGTTGCCAATCTCGAGAAGATGTTCCCGAAGAAGTGGATCACTGCCGAAAACAACCAGGTGACCGATTCCGCTGTGAAGTACTTCCTGCCGCTCGTACAGGGCGAGGTGGATATTTTCATGAAAAACGGAATGCCCTGTCATTTCCAGCGCCCGCTGCAGATGCGGTAATTTCCATTAATTCACAAAAAACAGGAGAACCATGACAATATGAGTATTTTGAATGTCGAAAATGTAACGCACGGCTTCGGTGCGAGACAAATTCTGAATAACGCTTCCTTCCGCCTGCTCAAGGGCGAACACATCGGACTTGTCGGTGCCAACGGCGAGGGTAAGTCCACCTTCCTCAATATCATCACCGGCAAGCTCATGCCCGATGAGGGCAAGGTCGAATGGTGCCGCCACATCACAACCGGCTACCTCGACCAGTACAGCACCCTCTCCAAGGGCAAGACCATTTACGATGTCCTCCGCGAGGCATTCGGTCACCTTGCAGACCTCGAACAGGAGATGCTCTCCCTCTATGACAAGATGGGGGACTGCACCGAGGAGGAAATGAACCAGTATATGGAGGAAGTCGGCGAAATTCAGGACATCCTCGATTACAGCGGCTACTACACCATTGATGCGAAGATTTCGGAATACGCAAACGGACTCGGACTCGGTGAAATCGGGCTTGACCGCGATGTTTCCGAGCTGTCCGGCGGTCAGAGAGCAAAGGTCCTGCTTGCAAAGGTTCTGCTCGAAAACCCGATGATCCTGATTCTGGACGAGCCGACGAACTTCCTCGATGAAAATCATATTGCATGGCTCAAAAATTTCCTGCAGAACTACGAAAATGCATTCATCCTCGTTTCCCATGACATTCCCTTCCTCAATTCTGTCGTGAATGTCATTTACCATGTCGAGAATGCGGTTCTGACCCGGTACACGGGCGACTATGACAATTTCCAGAGAATGTATGAGCTGAAAAAACGCCAGATCGAGCAGGCATATGAAAAGCAGCAGAAGGAAATTGCCGATCTGCAGGATTTCATTGCCCGTAACAAGGCGAGAGTCGCAACGACAAATATGGCGAAATCCCGCCAGAAAAAGCTCGATAAGATGGACAAGATTACTCTCATGAAGGAGAAGATCAAGCCCACCTTCCATTTCAACACTGCAAGAACACCCGGCAGGGTGGTGGTTGCCTGCGAGGATCTCGTTCTCGGCTACGGCGAGCCGCTCACAAGACCCGTTTCCCTCACGATTGAGTGGGGCAAGAAAATCGCCATCAAGGGCGTAAACGGTCTCGGTAAATCCACACTCCTCAAAACGCTTTTGAAGCTGATTCCGCCGGTTTCCGGCTCGGTCGAGCATGACCAGTTCGTGGAGGTCGGCTACTTCGAGCAGGAAGAAGAGGCAACGACGGAGACCGCCCTCCAGACCATCTGGGACGAGTATCCGTCCATGACGAATGCCGAGGTGCGTGCGGCACTTGCCAAATGCGGTCTGACGACCGAGCATATCACCTCCCAGATGCGCGTGCTCTCCGGCGGTGAGAATGCGAAGGTTCGTCTTTGCCGGATCATGCTCAAAAATGTGAATCTTCTCGTTCTCGACGAGCCGACCAATCACCTCGATGTGGACGCGAAGGAAGAGCTCAAGCGCGCCGTGAAGGAATTCCGCGGTACCGTGCTCCTCGTCAGCCATGAGCCGGAATTCTACATGGACATTGCCGATGAGGTCTGGAACCTCGAGGACTGGACAACCAAGATCGTATAAGGGGAATTTCCCCAAAAACAAATTCTTTGAAAGGAGACGCTCACTATGCTCAAACTGATACTCGGCGGCTGCGGAACCGGCAAATCCACCCGCATGACACAGCGCATAAAGGATGCCATTACCGCCGGCAAAGAGGTGATGGTGATTGTTCCGGAGCAGTTCTCCTTCGAAGAAGAGAAAAAGCTCTATGGGGCACTCGGCGCAGAGCAGTTCAACCGCATCCGCACCTTCAGCTTTACGACGCTTTCCCGTCATATTCTCTCGCTCTACGGCGAGCATCAGCGGAGCTATGCCGGCGAGCAGGAGAAGCTTTTGTATCTCTATGATGCCGTGCAGAAGCTTTCCCGTGAAGGAGCACTGACGGTTTTCCGGAAAACAGCGCATTCCTCCGATGCCCTGCAGAGCATGATGAGCCTCATCACCAAGATCCGCAAGGCAGGCGTCAGCGCACAGAAAATGCTCGATACCGCGCAAAAACTGCCCGATCAGCTCGCTGACAAGATGTGCGATATCGGGAATATCCTCTATGCCTATGACTGCATTCTGGAAGCCCACGGCACCCATGACGGGCTTGTGAATCTGACCGAGGCGGCTGCGATTGCGAATATGCAGGATTTCTTTCAGGGCAAGGAAATCTTTCTCGATGAATTCGACAGCTTCACAGGTGACCAATACCTGATGCTCGATGTGATGATTGCCTTCGCCGACTGCGTAACAGCGGCAATCCGCACGGATGAGCCGGATGCGCGGATTTCTCCGATTTTTGAGGGCGGCAACCAGACACGCCGCCAGCTCCGCCGGATTGCAGAGCAAGACCACCATCTGGAGGTGGAGGAGGAATTCTGCGAGACCTACTGCCGAAGTCATGAACCCGATCTGACGGCTGTCAGCACAAAGATTCTGCGCCCTGCGCCTGCAGAAGCAGAATACTGCGGCAATGTCCGGATTGCAGAAGCCCCCGATGCCGCTGCAGAGACGGAATGGATCTGCGCTTCGATCCTAAGAATGCTTGCGGACGACCCATCACTCCGGTGCAGGGATATTGTCATTGCCGTCAAGGATCTCGACTGTTATGAAGATCTGTTCACTTCCGCAATGAAACGCTATGCCCTCCCATTCTACCTCGGGACGGCAAAATCCATACTCCACACCGATCTTGTGCAGTATCTTCTGTCCGTTCTTTCACTGCTCTCCGAGGAGGAATTCCGGACGGAGCAGCTTTTGCGCTGCCTGAAATCGCCCTTCTCCGGATTCCGGACAGTGGATGTCTCCATGCTGGAGCATTACTGTTTTACATGGAATATTGAAGGCGAGAACTGGCGCAGTCCCTTCTGGGAGGAGGATTCCCTTCTTGCCGAACAGGCACGGGAATTCGGCGGCGAACGCCTTGAAAAAACGCGTAAGCAAGCGATCGAGGAGTTCACAAAGCTCGGACGCCAGTGCAGAGGGAAAGATACCGCTGCGCTCTGCCTTCATTTGTACAAGCATCTTCTTGAGAAGAAAGATGCCTATGCAAAACGCCTGCAGCTGGAGGATATCCTGCAGCAGAGGGAATTTGCAACGCTCTGGAATCTTGTGATGGATGTACTCGATACGATCGTCCTTTGTCTTGGTGAGGAAACCATGGAAATACAGGCGATTCACGATATCGCCGTTCTCCTCTGCCAGACAAGCTGCTTTTCCACGCCGCCGCAGACGCTTGACAGCATCCAGATTGTCAGTGCGCAGAGCGCAAGACTGGATTCTCCGAAGGTGGTGTTCGTCCCCGGAGCCGTGGAGGACAGCTTCCCCGGCGAAATCCGCGTCAGCGGTGTGTTCTCCCAGCAGGAGCTTGAACAGCTCAGCGAGCAGGGAATTGCGCTTTCCCGAATGTTTTTCGAGCTGTACTCCGATGAACGGCTCATTGTCAGCAAAATTCTTTCCGCTCCCACGCAGCACCTTGCGCTCTCCTATCCCCTGAGAGGGGAGGGGGAATTCACGACGCCCTCTCCGGTGATTCATCAGATTCTCCGGATGTTCGGGGATGCGCTCGTACTTGAGAAAACGGAGGAATTCCCGCTATCCTACTATGCCTGGACGCACGCTTCAATGTACTATCATTTTGTAAGGAATCTGCAGAATGATTCGCCGGAACTTGCATCCATGCAGCTGCTTCTGGATCGGGATCCGCTCTATGCGGCAAAGACCGCAAAGCTTGCCGACGGCGGCGCGCTCGAGGATCATCCGGTTCCGGCAGCGCTGATGCAGAAATTCTTAGGGGAGCATCTGTTTCTTTCTCCGTCGGGCATTGAGACTTTCTACCGCTGTCCCTACCAGTATTTTACAGGGTACTGCCTGCGGCTCTATGTGCCGGAAAAGCGTGAGCTTTCGAGCCTGCATCTCGGAAATTTCGCCCATTACTGCTTTGAGCAGATTCTGCAGGACTATCCGGGTGAGCAGTTCACAAGGCTCACCGAGGAACAGCTTACAGCAGAAATCGGCAGGCTTTCGGCATCCTTTTCGGAATCCGCTTTTTCTGATTCCGTCCGCAGGGACAGCCGTTTCCAGACCAATTACCGGATGGCAGGCATGAGCCTTTTGCAGGTTCTTTTACATATGCAGCGCGAAATGCGCGAGTCCGCTTTTGCGCCGATTGGCTTTGAGGTGCAGATGGGTTCCGGCGAACAGGCGCAGATCCCGCCGCTCCTGCTTCGGGACGGTGCCATCGAATGCGGCGGCAAGATTGACCGCATTGATCTGTGCCAGACCCCCGACGGATCCATTGTCCGCGTCATCGACTACAAGACGGGGACGAAGCTCTTCTCTCCGGAGAAGCTTGCCCATGGACTCGATATGCAGATGCTCATCTATCTCTTTGCGCTGCAGGCGAGTGAGGAATTCCGAAATTGCGCCCCCGGCGGCGTCCTCTATATGCCGAGCGGTCAGCTGCAGTTCAAGCACTATGAGGAGCGCAATTCCAAAACAACTTCGCCCGACCGCGTGCTGAATGATTTCTACTGCATGAAGGGACTGCTCCACGAGAAGGCAGCTCCCCACATGGAGCCGGAGATTGCACAGGGCTGCACGCCTGTACTCACCCAGAACGGCGATGCATCGCTCTTTTCCGTCAGCGATGAGCAGATGGAGAAGCTCCGCGGCCATGTCATGGAGCGCATCACCAATATGGCGGATCAGCTCTATGCCGGAGAAATTCTTCCGGCACCCTATCTGAATTTTCCTTGCTCGTACTGCAGCTGCCGTGATATGTGCCACCGCTTGCCGCAGCCCGTTGAGAGCTTGTCGGATAATGAAAAATTTGACGCAATTACGAAGGTTTTCGGAACCGAAGAGGAGGTGGAGGCATGACAAAATGGACGGAGCAGCAGCAGTCTGCCATCGAAGTCCGTGACCGCAGTGTCATTGTTTCCGCCGCCGCAGGCAGCGGAAAAACAGCCGTCCTCGTCGAACGCCTGCTCCAGATTCTCTCCGATACAGAGAACCGTGTTCCTGCCGAGTCCATTGTTGTTGTCACCTTCACCAATGATGCGGCAGCACAGATGAAGCAGCGCCTTCACAAAGCGTTTTCTGAGAAACTCGCTGCACTTTCCCCCGAGGACGAGGATACCTATCTCTGGCTTCTGCGCCAACAGTCCGCGCTTGGCAGCGCGCATATTTCCACGATCAATTCCTTCTGCTTCCAGCTCATCCGCGAAAATGCGGATTTGTGCGGCGTTTCCGCGCAGTTCCGCGTCTGTGAGCCTTCTGAGGAACGAATTTATGCCGATCGTGCGATCAAAAAGGTGATTACAAAATTCAGCCGCGAGCACCGCGAGGAGATGCAGTACCTCTGTGACCTGCTCTGTACCCAGAATGACGCGGAGCTTGAGCCGGTGATTCTCTCCATTGCTGATTTTCTCAAATCTACGGCATTCCCGGAGCTATGGCTGAAAAAGGCATACGCCGTTGCCGGAAACCGGCAGGCTTTCCTCGATGAGATTTTCACTGCTCTCCGAGAGAAGCTTTCCCATGTTCTGGAGCTTATCCGCCTTGCACGCCCCTATGCAGAAAGCGTGATGGGTGCAAACAGTCCCTTCACGGCGCTTCTGGATACGGATGAATGTGACATCAGGCTCCACTATACGATGCTCGTTCCGGAAAATTATGAGAAATTTGCCCTGTCCCCGAAGCTCCATTATGCTCAGTTTCCGACATTTCCGCGAACCAGCAAGGGCGTGGACGCGGATGCGAAGAAGTCGGATCGTAGCCATGTCGTTCTGT
>JAZQAA010000139.1:0-3456 GCA_045544975.1 Oscillospiraceae bacterium
AAACGGTAATCTTTCCGATATGATTCTCCAAAAATAACATCGCCGCCATCCTTTCTGTCATTCATGACTTAGTGCCGCAATCCGGCACGCTCTCTTTTATTATATCATATCCGTGCAAAGATTACAAGCCCCATTTTCTGCCTTGTGTAAATTTTTTTCTTTTCCTCAAAAACAACACAGCCCGCATTGCTGCGGGCGGTCGGCTTGGCAAAAAAGTATGATTTCGCTTAATTTTGCCCCACCCCCTACCCCCTCCCCAAAGGGGAGGGGGAATAAGGGAGGGTGCTACCGCACCCTCCACCCGCTCTCTTGCAGAGGGCTTTAGAAACAAAAGCACTGCCGGTAAAACGGCAGTGCTTTTTTCATTAATCTGATCACACGCATTTGAGCTGCTTGACAGCAGGAAGTGCTGAGAGTGCGGCAATCACAAGGTTCAGGAGTAAAATCAGCAGGCAGACAAGAACCACCATGATTACAAGCGAATCCCCAAGGAATTGGAACGACAGGGAAATATTATCCGCATACAGGAAGAAGGAGGATACGCCGAGCAGAACGCCGCCGATGGTGGAGGCGAGCGCAAACAGAAGGCTTTCCAGAACCACGGAGCCTGCAAGCTGCTTGCGGGACATTCCAACGCTGCGGAGCATCGTCAGTTCCTTTCTGCGGTTGAGCACGCTTGTATTGATGGAATTGACCATCGATAGAACACCCACAAGCCAGATGGAAACAAGGAACACGCTGACAGCCGCCAGAACGGCATTGACAAACAATTTAAATCCGGTATTGCCGGTGTACTCATCTATAAATCCAACCTCACCGCCGAATTCCTCCGTATAGGCTGTGGTAAAGCGGTAAATTGCGGCAATGCAGTCATCATAATGATCACCCTCGGCTGCACGGAGCCGAATATCCACAAGGGAAATCCCAAACCGATCCGGAATCATGGCTTCTGCATTTTCATAGGGAATGAGCAGCAGTGTAGTCTGCTGCATCCATGCAGGATTCTCGGCACAGATGACAGAAGAAATCGGGATCGGGTTCTCCCCTCCATCCGATGCAAAGTGCTGCGCTGTGAATGTCTGGTAGTGATCCTCAAACTGGCGTTTTCTCGTGCCGTCGGCGTTCAGGGTTTCCTCTGAGAGAGAATAGGTCCCATAGGGTGAATAATAGAGCATCGTCGTTTCGGATGCGACAAAATCGTCATAGGGGACGCCGGAAACCGGCTCGAGATAGGTTTCATACTCGTAGCGCGAAATAATCGCGGTGGACAGAAAATCCGATTCACCAAAAATTTCGGCATCCGGCAGATACGGCTTAAGCTTTGTGAGCACATCCTCCTCGAAAGTGATGTAGCCCATATTGCTGATGGCAAAGGTTTCAAAGTGTTCATTTTCAGCGAAACACTGGGCGGCAAGTCCCGTGAAATCCTGATCTCCTGCATCCAGATACAGATCGAAATCATAGATTTCACCGTACAGATTTCGCTCATACGAAATCATCTTCACGCCAAAGAGGTAGAACAGCGCGCTGAAGGTAAAGAGGAACAAGCCAAGGCAGAGCGCAATGGAAGAAATGAGGAAGCGCTGCTTATTCTGCTTGATATTGCGCATGGTGTAGCTGATGATGAACCGCTTCGAGCTGAGGTCAAGCTTCGACTTTTTCTCAAGATGACGGCGTTTCTTCTTCGGTGCTGCATAGTTCAGCGCTTCGAGCGGAGACAGCTTGCGCGCTGCCCACATGGCGGATGTATACGCCGAAATCAGAATGCCTGCCACACAGAGCACAACGCCGATGAAGGTTACAAGCGGATCCGTATGGAATTCGAAAAAGCGCAGGCCGCTTTCGTGGAAGCCTTCGAATACATATCTGCACATTCCGAATGCGGACAGAACGCCGATCGGGACGGCTGTCACACAGTAGAACAGGGCTTCCGTGAACACAAGCGCGAGGAGCTGTCCCCTCGAGGCACCCATAATCCGGAGCACGGCAAACTGGCTCACGCGCTCTTTCACGGAGATTTCAAAGGCATTGTCGATGACAAAGCGCGAAATAAACCAGACAAGCAGCGCCAGAAGAAGTGCAAGAACGATAACCGGCAGCATGGTCGTGATCGCATTGGCACTCTTTGCCTCAAAACCGAGCAGGTAATAGTGGTAGATTGACTCGCTCAGCGGCGGGAAGAATTCGTAGTAATCCTTCTCCTCGAAGCCCATATCCAGAAGCAGCTGCATGATGCCGTCGTCAAAATCAACATGATCCTGAATGCGAAGATACGCGAAGCTCAATGTCGTATCCGCCCAGATATTGGCGCTCTGCAGGAGATCGAAATTTGCCTCATACATCGGATTGAAATCCACACCGCTGTCAAACCCCGACTCTACGCGGAAGTGATTTGTTGTGGTCATGAGTTCGTCAAAATCTGCGATGGTCACGGTGTAAGTAAAGCTTTCGCCGTACTGCTCATTGCAGTAGGGTACCTCCTCAAAGGAATAATACTCTTCAATATAGCTGATCAAGGGACTCGCCGTGAACGAGGAATACTGCTCTGCAAGCGCTTCATCCCATGTAGCGTCCGGATCGTCATTGATGCTGTAGAGTTGATCGCCGATTTGGTTCAATTCGTTGAGCTTATCCATCACATCGACTACGATGGGATGGGATTCATCAATCTGCGCATAGACCGGTGTGATGGTAAAGGTCACAGTATCGCCGATTTTATAGCCGTAGTCTTGCAGCCAGATGGGAACGGCGGCTTCATTGCCGGTAAATTCACTCGGCTGGAAGTCAATGTAATTCTCCTCACTGCCGTCACAATGGGAGTGTATCTGCTGCAGGTCAAGGACCTTCACAGGCTCTTTTCCATCAAGCTGCAGGCTGTAATAGCCGCAGTAGCCCTCCTCATTGCGGGAACCGTACAGCTCATAGTAATCATGCGTATAATAATTAGCATGGCTGACAACCGGATGGTTGCTGATACGGTCAATGGCATCCTGTTTGTCCTCGCAGGCGGCAAGCATACGGGATGCATCCACTTCCCACGCGCCCTCTTCCATGATGACGCTGTTCACCATTGTCTGGCGGACGCTGGAAAAATAGGCGGTGAAGGTGTTCATAATGAATACGGCGAGGGTAATGCAGAGAAATGTCAGTGCAGTGCGCAGCTTCTGTCTGCGGATGTACTGGAAGGACAGGGAAATCAGGTGTTTCATACCTCCATCCCCTCCTCTGTCAGAATGCCGTCCTGCATCCGGAAGATCCGGTCTGCCTGCGCGGCAATACTGAGGTCATGGGTGATGAGAATCAGGGTCTGGTTGTATTTTTTGATGGAATTTTTCAAAATAGAGATCATTTCGCGGCTGTTCTTCGTATCCAGATTGCCGGTCGGCTCGTCCGCGAGGATGATGTCCGGCTTGTGGATGAGCGCTCTCGCGAAGGACACGCGCTGCTGCTGACCGC
>JAZQAA010000140.1:0-3426 GCA_045544975.1 Oscillospiraceae bacterium
GAAGAGATCAAGCGCAAGGGTTCATTGTCCACAGCGCTTGCTTCCTTTACATATGACGGAAATTGGGTGAACCTGCTGGATACCCCCGGTATCCTTGACTTTGCAGGTGATATGCAGTCCGGTATTGCAGCTGCAGATACAGTAATGATTACTGTTTCTGCTAAGTCCGGCGTTCGTGTCGGCACTAAGAAGGCGTATATGGCTGCACAGGCTATGCAGAAATCCACCATGTTCGTGATTACAAAGATTGACGATAAGGATGCAAATTTCTTCAATACACTGACAGAACTCAAAACTGTGTTCGGTCCGACTGTATGCCCGGTAGTTGTTCCTGTTCTGCAGAACGGTGAGATTGTGTCCTATGTGAACCTCATCGAAATGAAGGCATATAAGTACGATGAAAAGGGTAAGGCAGTCGAGGTAGGCCTTCCCGAGGGAGAAATTACCGAGAAGGAATACCGTCTGGAAGGTCTGGTAGCTGCGATTACTGAGGCAGTTGCAGAGACCGATGATGCGCTGATGGAGAAGTTCTTCGAGGGTGAACCCTTTACACAGAAGGAACTCATCGACGGTATCCACAAGGGTATGAACAATGGTCAGATTACTCCCGTTGTCTGCACTTCCGCACAGACACTTGCTGGTGTGGATATGCTGCTCAAGGAAATCGGTCTGCTGCTTCCGGCAGCCAATGAGGTTCCGGCTGCCAATGCAGAGGCAGGGGATGATATGCTTGAAATTGCCTGCGATCCGGATGCACCCCTTGCAGCTCTGGTCTGCAAGACTGTAGCCGACGCTTTCGTGGGTAAGATGTCCTATCTGAAGGTTCTCAGCGGTAAAATCACATCCGACAGCACTGTTGTGAATTCCAAGACTGGCGCAGAAGAAAAGATCGGTAAGCTCTATACACTCTGCGGCAAAAAGCAGACAGAAGTCAAGGCTGCTGAAGCTGGTGATATCGTTGTTGCAGTCAAGATTTCCGCATCCACAGGCGATACCCTCTGTGCACCTGCAAGAGTGGCATCCGCTGAGATGATGGAATTCCCGAAGCCCTGCTACTCCATGGCAGTCCGTGCAAAGGCACAGGGCGATGAGAGCAAGATTTCCTCCGGTATGCAGCGTATTACAGAAGAGGATCCGACCCTGACCTATGTACAGGATCCGCTGACCAAGGAAATGATCCTCTCAGGTCTTGGCGAGCAGCATCTTGAAATTGCTGTGACAAAGCTCAAGGCAAAGTTCGGTGTAGAAGTAAAGCTCAGTGAACCGCAGGTGGCATATCGCGAAACCATCCGCAAGAAGGTTGAGGCTGAGGGTAAGCATAAGAAGCAGTCCGGCGGTCATGGTCAGTATGGTCATGTCAAGATCGCATTTGAGCCGTGCGTGAGCGATTCCCTCGTATTTGAGGAAAAGGTATTCGGCGGTTCCGTACCGAAGAACTACTTCCCCGCAGTTGAAAAGGGACTGCAGGATGCCGTGAAGAAGGGTGTTCTGGCAGGTTGTCCGGTAGTTGGCTTGAAGGCAATTCTGCTTGATGGTTCCTACCATCCGGTAGATTCTTCCGAAATGGCGTTCAAGATGGCAGCATCCATTGCCTATAAGGAAGGTATGCGTGATGCAGATCCTGTTATGCTCGAACCCATCAGTACACTCAATGTTACTGCTCCGGATGAGAACACCGGTGATATCATGGGTGAGCTGAATAAGCGCCGCGGCAGAGTACTCGGCATGGAGCCTGCAGGTAAGGGTGAAACTACCATTACAGCCGAGGTTCCGGTTCGTGAGATGCATGACTTTGCTCTGTATCTGCGTCAGGTAACTCGTGGACTCGGCAGCTTTACGCTTGACTTCCTGCGTTATGAGCCGCTTCCGGCAAACCTCCTGTCCGAAGTCATTGCTTCCATCGCAGTAAATGAAGGCTAATTAGAATGACAGCGGTTCTTCTCAAGAAAAGGGAAGAACCGCTTTTCTGCAGAATTACCAAAAAATCTTCTTGAATTTTGGTAAAAAAACAGATGGAAGTAACAGACAAAATATGCTATAATGAATTTATCTACAGACAAATATATGATAAGTAGAGAGGATGGTTATTATGAAGAGTATTTGGAAAAAGGCTGCAGCTGCAACACTGGCAGCGGCAATGTGCCTTTCGACCTACAGTGTAATGCCGGAATACCGGACAAATGCGCTCGAGCTTGGTACCTATGAGGCAGAGGATCTTGAACCGACGAATGTCTGGACGGATATTTATGGCCAGCAGTTCCCGGGTTACAGCGGTACGGGCTTCGTGTACCATACCAGTTCCACGATCACTATGGAAATCGAAGCTCCCGCGGACGGTATGTATGAGATCTCCTGCCGCTATATTCAGATCCTCGATGAGGGCGGCAGAGAGAGCACTGTTGCCGTGAATGGCTCTGCGTATCTTAAGAAGTTCCCCTATGCAAGTGAGTGGACGGATTACAGCTTCGGCAATTTCCGTTTGAATGAGGGTACCAATACGATTGAATTCAGGCCGCAGTATGGCTATGTTGCTTATGATACAATTACCGTGCAGGCATCCACTCTGCCGGAGCTTGTGGGCAATGCCACACCCTGTGATCCCGATGCAACTCCCGAGACCAAGGCGCTGATGAGTTACCTTGCCTCTGTTTACGGCAGCCATATCATCTCCGGTCAGCAGGAAATCTATGGCGGCGGCAGCTCCATGCACCAGTCCAGTATTTCCCTGACGCTCAATACTGCTGCCGGCAATCTGACCGACAGTGCAGGCAATGTCTACACCTACGACGAGGCTGACCTTTCCACTGCAGATGACGGCTCCACCTTTGTATGGAAGTGCTATGACGAAAACGGCAAGAAGTATGAATATGACAGCCAGAACCGCTGCTATAAGAATACTAACTACGATCTTGAATTCGAGTATCTCCAGAACCTGACAGGTGATACAGCTGCAATCCGCGGCTTCGATGTGATGAACTACAATCCCCTCTACGGCTGGGATGACGGCACAACTGAGCGTCTGATTGACTGGGTCACCAATAAGAACGGTATTGCGACAGTTTGCTGGCATCTGAATCTTCCGACCGATTTCGCGAGCTACGAGCTTGGCGAGCCTGTGGACTGGTCCGCGGCAAGCTACAAGAACAACTCCAGCTTCAGCGTAGCAAATGCCGTTGTGGACGGCACCAAGGAGAACGAATTCCTGGATCTGTGCATCGAGGATGTGGCTGAACAGCTGCTCCGCGCACAGGAGGCAGGCGCACCGATCATGTTCCGTCCCTTCCATGAAGCTGAGGGCAACGGCGGTGCTGATGGCGCCGGTGCATGGTTCTGGTGGGCACAGGAAGGCGCAGAGGCATATAAGGCGCTGTGGAAGTACCTTTATACCGAGCTGACCGAGACCTATGATCTTCACAACCTGATCTG
>JAZQAA010000141.1:0-5256 GCA_045544975.1 Oscillospiraceae bacterium
GGAGCATTGCGGAGGCATCGGCAGCGTCCACTACGCCATTGCTGTCAAGATCACCAATGGATGCGGCAAATACGGTCAGCTGTGCTGAGAGCAGCATTGCTGCGGTAGTCAGAACGGATAAAACAACTTTCTTTTTCATAACGATGACCTCCTTTGATTTCGGCTCGCAGCCGTTTGTTGGTGAAATTATACCACATTCCACATAATTTGTCAATGCTTTGGCAGAAATATGACCAAAATTCTGCAAAAAAGCAATTTGGATGCTTGATAAAACTGTATAAAGCAGAGCAAATTTTCTGCATATTTACAAAATTCACGCAGATACTACTGGTGCAAACTTGCAAAAAAGGAGATTATGAAATATGAAAGCGACTGGAATTGTCCGGAGAATCGACGATCTCGGCAGAGTTGTCATTCCAAAGGAAATCAGACGTACAATGCGAATCCGTGAAGGAGATCCGCTTGAAATCTACACAAGCAATGACGGCGAGGTCATCTTCAAGAAATATTCTGCTATCGGTGAAATGAGTGAAAATGCAACGCAGGTTGCGGACATCATGCACAAGCTGGCAGGCTGTCCGGTTGTGGTTTTTGACCGTGATCATGTGGTTGCAACCTCCGGCGTAACAAAAAAGGAATTCAGCGAACGGCGGGTTTCTCCGGAGCTTGAAGAGCTGATGGAATCTCGCAGGCAGTTCTTTGCTGAGGACGAGGGCCGCAAATTCTATGCAGTGGAAGGCGTGGATCAGTCGGCGATTGCTTGTATGCCGATTCTCTCTGCAGGGGATGTGACGGGTGCAGTCACCTTCCTGTCCGATGGAAAGGGGCAGGTGGCTTCCGATCTGCAGAAGAGTCTTGTGAACGCAGCGGCGCAGTTTCTGGGGCGTCAGGTGGAATAATGCAAATGCACTCCGGCAAGAAATCCGCCGGAGTGCATTTTTGTCAGATTGTGCCGGTAATCCGGATCACAGCAGTGGAGGGATTGATGGTCACGGCACCTGTTGCCGGATCCCGTGTGAAGGTTGCGGCAGGGAGCGTAATCTGTCCGGCTGTTGTCTGGAACACACCGGTCGCTTCGTTATAGGTGTAATTCGTGGGGGACACCCATGGTACACCGTTATAGGTGACGGTAATATCCGACAGAATCGGATCAAACACATCGGTTACAATAATACCCTCTGCGGCAGCATTGCCGGTATTCTGGAGGGTGAGGGTATAGGTGATTTCGCTGTTATCGACCACAGTTTCCGGTGTGAGGGATTTGGTGATGGACAGCTGCGGTGCGGTTTCAGCGGTGATGGTTTCCGTAACGGTGATGGGCGTTGTCAGGCCGGCTCCGCTGATTTGCGCTGCATTGGTAATCTGTGAACCGTCTGCAAGAGGTGCAAACTGGTTGACGCGCGCCTGATAGATTACAAGGGCATTGCCGCCTGCCGGAACACTGATACCGGTAATGACAAGCTGATCGCCGCCCGGATCGGCGGATGCAGGTGTGAGCACGCCATTCACATAGACAGCAAGAGAGTCCTCTTCATAATCGAGAGGACGGACTTCATTCGTGCCGACGGTAAAAGTGCCGAGGTTGTCGGTAATGGTAAGATTGTTATAGGCGGATGCGCTGGAATTGGTGATGCTGATCACATAGGTGACCAGATCGCCCTGCTGATAGGTTTCGGAGAGGGCGCGTTTCTCCGCATTCAGCGCACCGATGATCTCGCCGCTTACAATATTGGAATTGGTCACGACATCATTATAAATAAGTGATGCCTGATTAAAGAATACTGCCATAAAAAAAGATCCCTTTCTTTCCTACATAGTGTGAGGTTGCCCTCACTGCATTCTATGCAGAAGAAAGGGATCGGGTGCGAAGAACTGGGTATACACGGATTGCATTCAATTCACTGAACATTTACTGAACTGCAACGGAATTGAGAATGGCATGGAGCTTTTCCTCGGAATCCGTCGTAATCGAGATTTCATATATTGTATTGCGCTCTTCCGGATCGCAGAATGCAAATCTGACTGCGTATGCCGGCTCCTTTGTTTCAGAGTAAGCCGCAGCGGAACAGTAGACAATCCCGGCAAGCGCATCGGTTTCATAGATCCAGTTTCCCCTTCCGCTGTATAAAATACACTGCGTCTGTGCAAGATGGCAGAAGGCTCTGGAGGCATCAATATCCCAGAACACAGCATCCTCCGGCGTAATCAGCGCGACGGCTCGCAGCTCGTCATAAACGGACGCATCTGCATCAAAACCAAGCTTCTCTGCGCCCTTCACGAGATCGCCGTAATCCAGAAGCGGCAGCTCCTGCAAATTCTGAAGGGGCTGGTACATACGAATGGGCTGCTTCTGTGCTCCCTCATAGAATACAACGATGGTTTTCCCGTCCTCGCTCCGGTAGGTCTGCACCGCCTCTGTGAGAATGAATTCCCCGTCCTCGGTATGCTGCATATCGGAAGGAATCGCAGCGGAATAATCCTTCATGTCAATGACCTGGAAGCTGTCGTCCTTCACATCATAGTCCTCGAACATCGACGCAGGCTCCTGATTCTCCATCATCGGAATCAGCTCATTCTGTGCAATATGCTGCAGCTGAAATCTTGGCACCAATACAGCAGCGGCAGCGACACCGAGCAGCAGCAATGCGGAAACACTTGCAATGATGATATGGGATTTTTTCATGGTATTGCACCTCCATCTAAATTTGTTACTTTTATTATAACAAATTATGAACAATTTGTCAATGCACGGAGCATATGTTCAGGCACAAAAACTCCCTGCCAAAGCAGGGAGCCTTCTTATGTTTCAGATAATTGTACTTATGCAATCACGCGAACACGGATGACACCGTCAATTGCCTCAAGCTTTGCAGCAGCTGCATCGCCTGCAACATCGAGCATGGTGTAAGCATAGTCCTTCTTGGATGCACTTACCATGTTGGTCACATTCAGACCTGCGCCTGTGATCGCAGCCAGAACCTCGGGAGCACTCTTATGCAGCACGCAAACCTTGGTGCCTGCAGCATTCAGGGAAGCGTTCGGGAAGTTCACGCTGTTCTTGATATTGCCGTTCTCGATATAGTCGATCAGCTCCTGTGCAGCCATTACTGCGCAGTTGTCCTCGCTCTCAGGAGAGGATGCGCCCAGGTGAGGAATTGCAACGATGCCGTCAACGCAAACAGTGTCCGCATTCGGGAAGTCTGTTACATAGCAAGCAACCTTGCCCTCTGCCAGAGCAGCCTTGAGGTCAGCGTCGTTCACCAGCTCGCCTCTTGCGAAGTTCAGAATTCTCACGCTGTCCTTCATCTTAGCGATTGCCTCAGCGTTCACAAAGCCCTTTGTCTCTGCATTGCAGGGAACATGGAGGGAAATATAATCAGCCTCTGCGTAAACATCCTCTCTGGAATCCACAACCTTTACAGCGGGATCCAGACTCAGCGCGCCTGCAACGGTCAGGAACGGGTCAGTGCCGACAACCTTCATGCCGAGTGCAATTGCTGCATTGGCAACCTTTGCACCGATTGCGCCCAGACCAATGATACCGAGGGTCTTGCCCATGATCTCGGGGCCTGCAAACTGGCTCTTGCCTTTTTCTACGAGCTTCGGAACTGCATCGCCCTCTTCCTTGAGAGTTGCAGCCCATTCTACAGCCTTGGTGATCTTACGGGAGGAGAGCAGCAGTCCAGCGAGAACCAGCTCCTTTACTGCATTTGCATTAGCACCGGGGGTGTTGAATACAACGATGCCCTCTTCTGCGCAGCGCTCAACCGGAATGTTGTTAACGCCTGCGCCGGCTCTGCCGATTGCCAGCAGATCCTTGCCGAATTCCATATCGTGCATCACTGCGGAGCGAACCATAATTGCAGTCGGATTCTCCGGAGCATCAGCGATCACATAATTTGCCTTGTCAAACAGATCGGTACCGCAGGCAGCGATCTTGTTGAGTGTCTGAATATTGTACATGGGTCATACCTCCATATTCTGTATATGTGGACAGCACTGCGCTGTGCAGTGCTGTCAGTTTTCAAAAACGCTTGAATCCGCAAGGCTTGTAAACAGCTTTGCGCCGCTTGCCGAAGGCAAAGGCGCATTGCGGTATATCAAGCCATCGTCGCGAGCAGCAGCGTATCGTTAACAGTCTGCCTGCTCACGCGAATCGCCAGCGCGGGCTCCGCGCTTACTTGTTCTCAGCCTCGAACTTCTTCATGAATTCTACAAGCTTCTCAACGCCCTCGATCGGCATTGCATTGTAGATGGAAGCTCTCATACCGCCAACGCTTCTGTGACCCTTGAGGTTCTCGAAGCCAGCTTCCTTTGCTTCCTTAACAAACTTAGCATCCAGCTCATCGCTGCCAGTTACGAAGGGAACATTCATCAGAGAACGATCCTTCTTCTCAACAGTACCCTTGAACATTTCGCTCTGGTCGAGGAAATCGTACAGGATTGCAGCCTTCTTCTCGTTATGAGCCTTCATAGCCTCCAGGCCGCCCATCTTCTTGATCCACTTGAATACCTTGCCGCAGATGTAGATGCCGTAGCAGGGAGGAGTATTGTACATGGAACCATTCTCAGACTGTGTCTTCCACTTGAGCATGGTGGGTGTGCCCTCGAGGCACTCATCCGGAATCAGATCCTCGCGAATAATTGCAATCACAACGCCTGCAGGGCCGATGTTCTTCTGTACGCCGCCGTAAATTACGCCATACTTCTCAACATCAACCGGCTCGGACAGGAAGCAGGAGGACTGGTCAGCAACCAGAACCTTGCCCTTGGTATCCGGCAGATTCCAGAACTTGGTGCCGTAGATAGTGTTGTTCTCGCAGATGTAAACATAATCTGCATCCTCAGGAATATCGAGATCGGAGCAATCCGGAATGTAGGAGAAGGTCTTGTCAGCGGAAGAAGCCACTGCAACTGCCTCACCATACATCTGTGCCTCCTGGTAAGCCTTCTTAGCCCACTGGCCGGTTACGATGTATGCAGCCTTCTTGTTCTTCATCAGGTTCATCGGAACTGCTGCGAACTGCTGGGATGCACCGCCCTGCAGGAACAGTACCTTGTAGTTATCCGGAATGTTCATCAGGTCACGCAGATCCTGCTCAGCATCATCAATGATCTGCTGGAACATCTTGGAACGGTGGGACATTTCCATAACGGACATGCCGCAGCCACGATAATCCATCATCTCTGCTGCTGCTTCCTGCAGTACTTCCTCCGGCAGAACAGCCGAAGTCGGATCGTAGCCATGTCGTTCTG
>JAZQAA010000142.1:0-6764 GCA_045544975.1 Oscillospiraceae bacterium
GATAAACTTGCTGAAGCGGCGGATAAACTTTCAAGCCTTATTTCATTATGCTATGATAATAATATCAACGACAGATTATCCAATAATCTAAAATCATTATTATCGTGTTGTAAAGCCGTAAGACGCTACTATAATAATAACGAATATAAGCAATGCGTTAATTCGATCAGCAGATTGGGCGATAAAATCATTAGAGCATTCCCAGAATTAAAAGATGCATTTATCGATCCGTACACTGAAGAAACTGACGAAAACGAAGAATAAAATAATGGTCGCAGGGATGTTGGTACACTTTTTTTGAAAAGAGGTATACCAACATGGAAGAAAAAATTGTGACAATTCTTAACGAAATGGCGGAGTATCTGAATGTCAGTCAGATGAAAAAGCTACAGGAGGTCATTCTGAGAGCCTTTGCCGAAAATGAACCGGAAAAGACAGAGATCAGCAATGCTGACTACCTCAAAATGTTCCTCGATGCGAAGAAAATCGAAGGCTGCTCTGAACGCACCATCGAATACTACTGCAAGACCATCAAGCATCTGATTGGTACGGTGACAACTCCTGTGCGAAAAATCACAACCGAGGAAATGAGGGAGTATCTGGCGGATTATCAGAAAAAGGGTGGTTGCTCCAATGTAACCGTTGACAATATACGCCGCAACATTTCCAGCTTTTTCTCGTGGCTCGAAGAGGAGGACTACATCCTCAAAAGTCCTATGAAACGCATACATAAAATCAAAACAAAGACTGTTGTCAAAAGCGTAATCTCAGATGAAGTCATCGAAAAGCTCCGGGATCACTGTACCGAAATCAGAGACCTTGCAATGATAGACTTGCTCTATTCTACCGGCATGCGTGTCGGAGAGCTTGTTCGCCTGATCCGTGATGATATCAACCTCGAAAACAGGGAATGCATCGTATACGGCAAGGGCGACAAGGAACGACGGGTATATTTCGACGCTAAGGCAAAGGTACATCTGAAGGAGTATCTTGACAGCAGAGCTGACCAAAATCCGGCGCTGTTTGTAACGCTCAATTCTCCGCATAAGCGGCTAAAAATCAGCGGCGTGGAAATCCGAATAAGAGAACTTGGCAGGAGTGTTTCTCTGGAACGCATTCATCCGCACAAGTTCCGTAGAACAATGGCAACACGAGCCATTGATAAGGGAATGCCCATTGAGCAGGTACAGAAGATTTTGGGACATTCCCAGATTGATACCACCATGCAATATGCTATGGTGAACCAGACGAATGTGAAGAATTCCCATCAGAAGCTTATGGGATAATACAATGTAGATAAAGGGGTGTAGCCATGAATTTTGACTATTTGAAGCAATTTCCCAAGCTTAGAAAGCTGACTGGCTTTTGTAGAGATGCAGAACAACTTGCCTATACAAGGCCTTACCTTTCCGGTATGTCCGCACGTCAGGCACTGGAATATCTTGTGAAACTGGTCTATGCCTCGAAAATTGCGCCGACCGATGGACTTAGTATGTTTGATATGATCGGCGACCAGCGTTTTACTGACTGGCTTAGTGATAGCTATCTATTGAACATCATTCACTACGTCCGCAAAATGGGCAACGCTGCTGTACATCAGGGCGATCTGACAAGCGAGGAAGCACTGACTGTACTGGAGAATCTGCATTTTCTCGTTGGGGAGATAATGATTCTGTTCGGTGTAGTCGAGGATTATCCGGAATATGTCAAGCCGGAGCGCAAGTCAACAGCACCTGCGCCGGATAAACCTGCCAAAATCGAGAAAGTACAGCCGGAGCCCGAGGTCATAGCTGAATTTGCGCAGAAAATGCGTAAAACCATTTTTTCAACTGCCCATGGAAGAGATGAGAATGAAAACAAAAAACTGTTTATGCATGCGTCCCTTCGTGAATCCGGTTGGAAGATCGTCAGCACACCTAATCAGGTGATGCCTTGCTGCGCAAGCCTGAATTGTATGATTGACGACAGCGGTGAAATGATCGACTATATTCTGAATGGCAGAGACAACCGACCGCTTGCTGTCATTGAAGAAACAGAGACGAAGAATAATCCTGTCCTTGGAAGAAAAAAGGCCATCGCTGTTGCAGAAAAACTGGAACAGAAATATGGCTATAAGCCGATCGTATACTACACGGACGGCTATCATATCTATTGCATTGATCAGCTTGGTTTTCCAGCAAGACGTGTGTTCGATTTTCATTCGATTGAAGAGCTTGAACTATTAAAACAACGCAGAACTATGCGGCAGGATATCACCTCCCCTGTTATTGATGATAATATCACCAATCGTGATTATCAGAAAAATGCTATCCGTGCAGTATGCAACGCTTTTACAGATAATCGCCGGCGCAGCCTGATTGTTATGGCAACCGGAACCGGAAAGACACGAGTATCCATCTCCTGTGTTGATGTACTCATGAAAGCTAACTGGATCAAGAATGTGCTTTTCCTTGCCGACAGAACAAGCCTTGTCAAGCAGGCGCACAAGAACTTTAATAAACTTCTGCCCAATGTCACTACCTCTGTTTATTCCGGCGGAAGCCTGAATCGTGATGAAAATGCCCGGATCATTTTTTCGACCTATCAAACCATGATAGGACTTATCAATGATGAAAAGAAACAGTTTGGCATAGGTAGATTTGATCTTATTGTCATCGATGAAGCACATCGTTCCATTTTCAAGAAGTATGGTGCATTATTCAACTATTTTGATGCTCTGATGCTTGGTTTGACTGCAACACCGAGATCAGAAGAGAACAAAAGCACTTATCAGGTTTTTGCACTGAAAAATAACGAGCCTGATATGGCATATGAATTGGAGCAGGCGATTGCAGAACATCACCTTGTAGGTTTCAGCGTACTTGATAAAACAACGGACGCTATGAAGCGTGGAATCAAGTACGATGATCTTACAGAAGATCAGAAACGGCAATTTGAAGAGGAATTTACCCCTGAAGGCGAATACTGTGATTTTACAGGCGCTGAGTTAGAAGGCCGCCAAATAGGCAGACGAGTAATCAATCTCGGAACGATAGATGTCATGCTTGGTGATCTGATGAAAAACGGTCTGAAAGTAGACGGTGGAGACAAGCTTGGTAAAACTATCATATTTGCAAGCAGTCACATTGAAGCGGTTAAAATTGTAGAGCGTTTCCACCATTTATATAAAGATCTGGGCAGCGATTTCTGCGTTCTTATCGACAGTCATGTAGAGAACAGCGACAATCTGATCGAGCAGTTGGAACAGCGTGACAGCCTCCCCCAGATTGCCGTGAGTGTCGATATGCTGGATACAGGTATTGATGTTCCGGACATTCTGAATCTCGTTTTCTTTAAGCCTGTAATGTCTAAAATCAAATTCCTGCAGATGATCGGCAGAGGAACGCGTCTTTCTTCTGATATTTTCGGTCCGGGTGAGAATAAACGCGGTTTCCTGATTTTTGATTATTTCGACAATTTCGGATATTTCGGTTCAACTGGTAACTGGTCCGATGTAAGCAGTGGCAAAAAGAGCTATGAAACGCACTCTCAGACATACAATATCAACAAGCGGCGGTTGAGCATTCTGAAACAATTACAGGAAACAAATAAACGCACTGCTTTTGAAAACAAATACATGAAAGAACTGCATGATTTCTTTGTATCTGAACTTCGTTCCCTCAACAATGATGAAGTTGAAGTGCAGTACCATATGGCTTTCGTCAGCAAATACAGAACAGCTGAAAACTGGGAGCACATCTCGGATCTTCAGCAGAAAGAGATCGAGCAGCACATTCTTTCGCTTTTACCCTCTGAAAAGTCCCATATGAAGGTAAAATCCTTCGATATGCTGATCTATGTGATAGAAGATGAGTATAAACGAATGCTCGACGAGGGAAAAGACCCTTTGAAGATACGAAATGGATTTTTCAATGTATCTAATGAGATAACAGCCCGTATGAAAGAGCTGCTGAAGCTGAAAACAATTCCGGATATTATCAGCAATGAACAGTTGTTACGCGACATGATGAACTGTGAGTATCTTTATAAAGATTTTTCGCTTGAAAAATCTGAAACTGTACGAAAGCAGTTAAGAGGTTTAATGCAGTATTTACCGAATACCAAGCGCTACTCCATTATAAATGTCCCCGATAGAATTGATGCTGGTACTACTGATGATCATGTTGAAGTACAGAAGCCGTATTCGGAAAAGGCTCATGAATATATTACAGGCAGCAATAATCCTTCTCTTGCAAAAATCCGAAATCTTGACACATTAAATGACACAGAGAAAGAAGAGCTGCAGCAGATATTCTGTGAACAGCTCGGTACAGAGGCGGAATTCAAAACATGGTCCGGAAATATCGCACTGCTTCCTTTTTTACGCTTGCAGGTCGGTATTGCAGAAGAAGCGATTCAAACAAAGTTCGGATCCATTCTTAATAACAGCAGCTTGAACGATATGCAGAAAGAATATATGCAGCAGATAATCGAATATGCAATCAAAAACGGTGATATTACATTTATGGATTTACAGCAAGCAAGCCCGTTCTGTGATTATGATATCATAGAACTGTTCGGAGACAATCTTATTCTTATCAAAAATCTTGTGAATGGCATTCACAAGCCTATTCAGTAAGAGGTGCGGAATGGATATACTCAATATTCTTAAAACCAGTAGCAGTGAACTGCTTCCAGAAGACCTGGATTTATTTCGCACGGAGCTTGCAGTCGGAAACTATTCAGAAAGCTATCAGAAAGAATGCCTTGATCTCATTGCATCACTTGAGAATTGGCATAATGATGACAGCAAGAAAATGAAAGAACACAATGTCGCTGATATTATGCATGTTGACGCCAAAAATCTGAGTCCGAACACTCACGCTCAAAAAGGAGTATCTTTTCTGGATCAATTCAAATCCGATCTCAATGCAATGCGTCTTTCGGACAAGTACAAGAGCAGTTTCCGTACTTATATTAAAACACATACTGAATTCGATGAGAGCTTTGTGGATGCGAATTTCAAACTTTTTGAGGAATGGGAGATCGAAGCGATCGTTTCAGAGCTTGCATTAGGCGAGCAGTTCCTTGAAAAGTATTTCTCGGTGCTTGATAAGGACAAAATCGCACGGTATCAATTGTTCAGTGAGAGCTTTTATCAAAAGCATTTTTCGGATTTTGATGCGGAAACTGTATTGAAAAAGGGAAAAAATGAATGGAGAAAAAAGGAAAATCGTTCAAAGCAATTATCTGTTTTTCTTAGGTTAAAAGGAGTACAATATTGATTACGATTAATGAAGCGAAGAGGCTGATAAAGCGAGTGCTGCTTGCTAATATTGTCAGTGATAAAAAAGATCTTGCAATCACTCCCCTGATATCCGGTAAACATGGTATCGGTAAATCGCAGATGATTAAATCGATCGCCCATGATCTCAGCGGAGTATGTATTACGATTGAAGGCGGAACGCTCAAAGAGGGAGAAATTACCGGACTTCCCTATCAGTACAGAGATGAAAACGGGAATATCCGTTTCCGGTTTTTGCCGTATTATGCAGTGGAGCGTATTCAGAATGAACAAAAAAGGCTGTTCCTGCTTTCCGGAAGAACAGAAGCTGAAACACCCCTTAGCGGTGATGAAAACAGGTTTGCCATCGAAGATCTCACACCTGAACAGAAACTGGAAATGCTCCGTAACAACACGATAAAGCCGGTTATCATTTTCATTGACGAGATCAACAGAACAGAGAACTCAGTATACAAAGAGCTTATGAATATCCTGTTGACGCGAAGTGTAAACGGGTACAAGTTTCCTTGGTGGGTACTTTTCGTCGGCGCAATGAATCCAAGTACACAGAACAGTCTCTATGCCACCAATGAAATGGATCCTGCCCAGCTTGACAGATTCCTGAAAATTAAAGTCTCGGACAATACAAAGGAATGGCTGAAATATGGCACACAGGCAGGAATCTCTCCTGAGATTCTGACATTCATCAAGGATAATCCCAAGTGTCTGTCAAATAATGATAAGGAATTACAGGACGATGAAAAGCCATCACCCTCTCCTCGCGGCTGGGATATGATTGATACACTGCTCAAGTCCGAACCACTTGTAAGACCTTTTTTTACAGACAAGGAAAATGATCCAAAAACAGTTGAAAAGGACATGAAGAGCCTCGTATCTGCTAAGCTCGGCGCTTCGGTTGCAACAATGTTCTTTGCAAGTATGGTTTCCCAGGCAAGGGCAGTCATGCCTGAAGAGATATTTGCAGATGATGATAATCTATCAGGTCTGTCGGAAAGAATAAAAAAGCTATCAGCAGCCAAAAAAATACAGACCTGTGATCTGATGCTCAATTATCTGAAAGAAAACATCGAATTTATGATGCTTAGTAAAGCTGCATTTACTACCAATAAAAAACAGCTGTCAAAGCTAATGAGTCTTCTTGACTCATCATCAAGGCTGCTTTTTGCACAGAAGTTGTCCAATACAGTATCGGATGACGGAAACAGCCTTATAGAAACATTATTCGATGTGTTTGAAAAAGACATGATAAGTATGCTTGACCTGTCCGATGAAACAAGAAAACTGATCGAGGGTAGCTAATGGAACAGCACAGCATTAAAGAATACCTATACCGCATAAAAGATAACATCAATGCAGTCGAGAACGGCAGACGAGAACAGGCAATTTTTGATGAGATCGAAGCTGATTATTATCAAATGCTCGAGCTTATCAAACTCTTTATGGTCTCAGAACGTGACAGTTATTACGGCTATTTCATGAT
>JAZQAA010000143.1:0-3835 GCA_045544975.1 Oscillospiraceae bacterium
CCTTGATGGCTACAGGAGAAGTAATATCGTTACCGAGAACCAAGTCAAGATTCACAAGAATCAACTGACCTGCTTCTACACTCGGAAGACCTGCATGAGCTGCAAGAATCTTCTGTGTCATGGTCATTGCCATTATAGATCGTCCTTTCTATTGCTTAGTAATTGATGATCGCACCCTTATCAGCGGAAGAAACCATCTTTGCATATCTGCCAAGATAACCCTTCACATCGGTTTTCACCTTGATTTCGGTTTCTGCCTTACGCTTTTCAATTTCCTCATCATCCACAAGAAGTTCAATCTTGTAGTTGGGAATATCGATCGCAATTCTGTCACCATCCTTGACATACGCAATCATACCACCGCGTACTGCCTCAGGAGAAACGTGACCGATGGAAGCACCTCTGGTTGCACCGGAGAATCTGCCGTCAGTAATGAGAGCGACTTCCTTATCAAGACCCATACCTGCAATTGCAGAAGTCGGAGAAAGCATTTCTCTCATGCCAGGACCGCCTGCCGGACCTTCATAGCGGATGACAACAACATCACCTGCAACGATCTTGCCTGCATAAATAGCAGCAATGGTCTCTTCCTCACTGTCAAATACCTTTGCAGGACCTTCATGCTTAAGCATTTCCGGAGCAACTGCACTTCTCTTGACAACGCAGCCATCGGGAGCAAGATTGCCGCGAAGAACAGCAATACCGCCTGTCTCACTATAGGGATTCTCGATGGGACGGATGACCTCGGGGTCACGGTTCACGCAGCCGTCAAGGTTTTCACCCATGGTCTTGCCGGTAACCGTCATCACATCTGTATGAAGGAGGTTCTTCTTACGGAGTTCGCTAAGCACCGCATACACACCGCCTGCTGCATCAAGCTGTTCCATGTATGTATGACCTGCAGGTGCAAGATGGCAAAGATTCGGAGTTCTTGCACTGATCTCATTGGCGATATCAAGATTCAGCTCAACACCGCATTCATGTGCAATTGCCGGCAAATGAAGCATGCTGTTTGTGGAGCAGCCAAGTGCCATATCTGCTGTCAGCGCATTCTGGAACGCCTTTTCTGTCATGATATCCAAAGGACGGATATTCTTGCGGTAGAGCTCCATTACCTGCATACCAGCGTGCTTAGCAAGCTCAATTCTTCTGCTGTAAACCGCAGGAATTGTACCATTTCCGCGCAGACCCATACCGAGAACCTCAGTGAGGCAATTGTGGGAATTTGCTGTATACATACCGGAGCAGCTGCCGCAGGTAGGACAAGCATTCAGCTCGTAATCCATCAGCTTTTCTTCATCAATCTTACCAGCCTTGAAAGAACCAACAGCTTCAAACATACTGGAAAGACTGGTTTTCTTACCATCCACACATCCAGCGAGCATGGGACCGCCGCTGACAAAAATGGTCGGAACATTCACTCTTGCAGCAGCCATCAGCAAGCCAGGAACATTCTTATCACAGTTGGGAACCATAACCAGAGCATCAAAAGCGTGTGCAAGTGCCATTGCCTCTGTAGAATCGGCAATCAGATCACGGGTTACCAGAGAATACTTCATTCCCTTATGGCCCATTGCAATACCATCACATACTGCAATTGCCGGGAAAACAATTGGTGTACCGCCTGCCATGGAAACGCCCATTTTAACCGCATCAACAATCTTATCCAGATTCATATGACCCGGAACAATTTCATTATAGGAGCTGACAATACCAACGAGGGGTCGTTCCATTTCCTCCTTAGTCAGTCCAAGTGCGTGCAGCAAGGAGCGCTGCGGCGCACAATGAAAACCGGATTTCATTGTATCACTTACCATAATCAAACCTCATTTCACATCGATTTTCATGAAGAATCTATTTTAAGATGGTCTGTTCAGACCGAATGCGGGCAAAATCCGCATTTCATGAATGGCTCCCATATACAACGATAATCCCGCAATGCGGGATTATCGAATATGGAAATCAGTTCATCGACAGATTAGTTATTGATCAGCTTGTCCTCGCCGTTCCAGCTATAGAGCTTACGGATCTCTTCGCCTACAACCTCAGCAGGATGCTCAGCAGCAAGCTTTCTCATTGCCTTGAAGTGAACCTGGCTGCCTGCATCGGACATATCCAGCAGGAATTCCTTAGCAAAGCTGCCGTCCTGGATGTCAGCCAGAACCTTCTTCATAGCCTTCTTAGTCTCTTCAGTTACTACCTTCGGACCAGTAATGTAGTCACCATATTCAGCTGTGTTGGAGATGGAGTATCTCATACCAGCAAAACCGCTCTGATAAATCAGGTCAACGATGAGCTTCATCTCGTGGATGCACTCAAAGTATGCATTTCTCGGATCATAGCCAGCCTCAACCAGAGTCTCAAAGCCGCACTGCATCAGAGCGCAAACACCGCCACAGAGAACAGCCTGCTCACCGAAGAGGTCAGTTTCAGTTTCTGTACGGAATGTGGTTTCCAGAACGCCTGCACGGCTGCCGCCGATACCAGCTGCATATGCAAGACCGATATCCTGTGCATCACCTGTTGCATCCTGATGAACAGCGATCAGGCAAGGAACGCCCTTTTCAGCCTGATACTCGGATCTTACAGTGTGACCCGGACCCTTGGGAGCGATCATGATAACATTCACATCTGCCGGCGGAACAATGCAACCGAAGTGAATATTGAAACCATGTGCAAAAGCCAGAGTCTTGCCAGCTGTCAGATAGGGCTTGATATCGGACTCATAGAGAGCCTTCTGCTTCTCATCGGGAATGAGAACCATGATCAGATCAGCAGCCTTTGCTGCGTCTGCAGTAGTCATAACCTTCAGGCCCTGAGCCTCTGCCTTTGCCCAGCTCTTGCTGCCTTCATACAGACCTACAACAACATTTACACCGCTGTCCTGCAGGTTCAGTGCATGAGCATGACCCTGGGAACCATAACCGATGATTGCAACGGTCTTGCCGTCAAGCTTATGGATGTCACAATCCTGCTGATAAAAAATCTTTGCGTCTGCCATTTCAAAAAACTCCTTTATAAATATTTTGAATTTATTTTTCACACATATCGCTATTGAGATAGTTGCAGCCTCTTTCAAGCGCTACAATACCGGTACGGCACATCTCAAGAATGCCGAGGGGCTTCACAAGGGCGATAAATGCTTCAATCTTAGAGGTTTCGCCGGTAATCTCCACACAAAGAGTTTCAGGAGAAAAATCGACGATTTTCGAACGGAAGATATCCACTGCGGATAATACTTCCTGCCGTGTTTCAGGGTCATTCCTGAGCTTGATGAGAGCAAGCTCACGCTGAACAGAAAGATCCCGTTCCATGACCTTGACTTCCTTTACATTATAGAGTTTGCTGAGTTGCTTCATTACCTGTTTACGCGTACTGTCATCTCCAGTCGCGCAAATGGTAATTCGGGAAAAATTCGGATCTTCCGTTTCTCCCACAGTCAGACAATCAATATTGAATGCACGGCGAGTAAACATACCGGATACTCTTGTTAATACACTGGGCTGATTCTCTACAAGAATCGCAATCACAAACTTCTTTTCCATCACTTGCCCTCCGTCTTAACAATTATCTGCTCAATACAGCCGCCGGGCGGAAGCATGGGAAGTACAAACTCATCCTTATCAATTGCGCAATCAATCAGAACAGGACCGTCAACTGCGAATGCACGCTCCACAGTGTCAGAAAGCTCTGACAGTTCTGTTATACGGAAGCCTTGCAGTCCAAAGGCTTCAGCAAGCTTCACAAAATCAGTCTTTCTGTCTGTCAGCATCGTATTGGAATAATGCTTATCAAAGAAAAGCGTCTGCCACTGACGAACCATTCCAAGAACACC
>JAZQAA010000144.1:0-3664 GCA_045544975.1 Oscillospiraceae bacterium
GGTTGCCGCTGCAAGTGCAATTGCAGGTAAGATTGCTGCACCGAAGGAGGTACTGTAAATGAAAATGACAGGTAAGGTCATCAAGTACGGTGACAATGTAGATACGGATGTCATCATCCCCGCACGTTATCTGAACACCAGTGACCACAAGGAACTGGCTTCCCACTGCATGGAGGATCTGGACACAACGTTCGCATCCCGCGTGCAGGAGGGCGATATCATGGTTGCCGGCTGGAATTTCGGCTGCGGTTCTTCCCGTGAGCATGCTCCCATTGCCATCAAGGCAAGCGGTATTTCCCTTGTTATTGCCAAGAGCTTTGCAAGAATTTTCTACCGCAACGCCATCAATATTGGTCTTGCGATCGTTGAATCCGAAGCAGCTGCTGAGGCAATTGCAGAGGGCAATGTGATTACCGCTGATCTTGACAATGGTGTTCTCCATAATGAAACAACCGGTGAGGATTATGCAGTAGAGCCGTTCCCGGCATTTATTCAGACCATTATCGAAAACGGTGGCCTGGTAGAATCTATCAAGAACGGTAGCATTAAGTAATAAGAGGCGAATTTTACATGGAAATGCTGAAGCATCTGGATCAAAAACTGGATGTATTATCCGTGTTTGGCATCATCGAAAAGGATCCCGTATGGCACGCCTTCCGGCAGTGCCTTTACGGCGTGACGGAAAAGACCGATGATGCTCTGGAGCGTTATGGGAATTTTGCAGGCGCGCTGTACAATCTTGCCCACACGGATGACTGGACGGAATATGTCACAAAGCTTGTGCTCTCTCTGGAGACCCCGTGCACCTATTTTGCGTCACGGGGACAGGAGATTCCGGAATATATTGCAGAGGCGGCGCGCAATGACCTCCGTTTCCTTTCGGAGGCGGCAGCGATTACGCCGCTGCAGCTCTTCTCAGCGATGGAAGGGGAGACAGCATTACTGCCGAAATGGCAGGCGATCAAAATCAATCTCGAAGCGAAGTATTTTGCACATCTTGCGGAGATCGACAAGCACGGTTACGGTATTTATGCAGATTACCGAATGTTCCGTTTGCAGCCCGATGATGCGGTGGATACGGGATTTAGCCTTAAGCCCGTGAAGTACCCCGATGCTGTGTCCCTTGACGATCTCATCGGCTATGCGCTGCAGAGAAGTCAGGTCATTGCCAATACGAAGGCGCTGCTTGCCGGTAAAAAGGCATCCAACATCCTGCTCTACGGCGATGCCGGAACGGGTAAATCCGCTACCGTCAAAGCAGTGGCAAATGCATTTGCCGACGACGGATTGCGGCTGATTGAGCTTGGCAAGGAGGAACTTCACCTGCTGCCAAAGCTGCTTGATGTGCTGAGTAGTAATCCTCTGAAGTTTATATTGTTTGTGGATGATTTGTCTTTTCAGGATAATGATGATGATTTCAGTGCTCTGAAAGCAGTGCTCGAGGGCAGTGTTGCGGCGCGTTCTCATAACACAGTGATCTATGCAACGAGTAATCGCAGACATATTGTCCGTGAAACATTTTCTGCCCGTGCAGGGGATGAGGTGCATCGTCAGGACACGATGCAGGAAACCATTTCCCTGTCGGAGCGATTTGGTATTAAGGTTTATTTTGAAAAACCTAAAAAAGATTTGTATTTGGAAATTGTATATGGATTGGCACAACAGTACGGACTGTCCATGGACCAGGAAACACTTGCGCTGGAAGCAGAACGATTCGCATTGCGTAAGAGCGGAAGATCCGCAAGAGCAGCACGCCAGCTGATTGAACAGCTCAGTGCATCCATAGAGGATAAGGAGTGAAGAATATGCTGACGCTTGATAAAATCTATCATGCAAGCTATGTTTTGAAGGGTGTTATCCGTGAGACGGACATGATTCATGCACCGAAAATCTATCCGGATGCCAATGTGTATCTGAAGACAGAGAATCTTCAGATTACCGGTTCGTTTAAGGTGCGCGGTGCTTACTATAAGATTTCCCAGCTCAGTGATGAGGAAAAGGCAAAGGGTGTTGTTGCTTGTTCTGCAGGTAATCATGCACAGGGCGTTGCACTTGCCGCACAGAAAAACGGCATCAAGGCCACCATCTGCCTGCCCGACGGCGCGCCCATCTCCAAGGTGGAGGCGACCAGAAGCTACGGCGCAGAAATCTGCCTTGTTCCCGGTGTGTATGACGACGCCTATCAGAAGGCGCTGTCCCTGCGTGACGAGATGGGCTATACCCTGATCCATCCCTTCGATGACGAGTATGTCATTGCAGGTCAGGGTTCCATCGGCCTCGAGATCATCAACCAGCTTCCGAATGTGGATGCAGTTGTGGTTCCGGTCGGCGGAGGTGGACTGATCTCCGGTGTCGCTTTTGCCCTCAAATCCTTGAATCCTAATATCAAGGTTTACGGCGTTCAGGCAAGCGGCGCTCCTTCGATGGTACAGTCTTTGGAACAGGATGAGATCGTATGCCTTGATAAGGTCGGCACTATTGCTGATGGTATTAAGGTAAAGGAACCCGGTGTCAATACATTTGAGTACTGCCGCCAGTATGTGGATCAGATTGTGACCGTAACGGATGATGAAGTATCGTCTGCAATTCTGGCGCTGATTGAGCAGCATAAGCTGATCGCTGAAGGCGCAGGCGCAGTAGCAGTTGCAGCCGTTATGTTTGGTAAGCTTCCTGTTGCCGGAAAGAATGTTGTTTGTCTTGTATCCGGTGGTAATATTGATGTGACCATCCTATCCAGAGTGATCAAGAGAGGTCTGCTCAAGTCCGGACGATCTGATACGATGACCATTCAGCTTGAGGATAAGCCCGGTCAGCTTAAGGGCGTTGCAGCCATTCTTGCTGATATGGGCGGCAATGTTATTTCCATCCACCACGAGCGTGCAAGCGAGGACAGCGATATCACGGACTGCCTGCTGCGTATTGTGATGGAAACCCGAAATCGTGAGCATATTCAGCAGATCCGCAAGGCACTGACGGATGCTGGATTTAAAATTGTAGGTTAAAAGGAGTGTTTGATATGGCAGAAAAGATTTATACCGAGAATGCCCCCGCTGCAATCGGTCCGTATTCTCAAGCAGTTGTGGTCAATGGAATGGTCTATTCCTCCGGTCAGATTGCTATTGTTCCGGCAACCGGAAATATTGAAGCATCCGACATTGTTGGCCAGACAACACAGGTGATGGAGAACCTTAAGGCTGTTCTTGCAGCAGCAGGAACTTCGCTTGATAAGGTTGTTAAGACCACTTGTTTCCTTGCTGAAATTGCCGATTTTGCATCCTTCAATGAGGTGTACGGCAAATATATCACTGAAAAGCCTGCAAGAAGCTGTGTTGCGGTCAAGGATTTACCCAAGGGAGCCCTTGTTGAGGTTGAAGTGATTGCGACAATTGACTAATATATCTGGAAAATTCCGATCTTTGGCGGAAAATATGTGAAATAAAAAAAGCAGCCTGTCAGTATGAGCAGAATAATAAGCCCCGGCACGCTGCTTTTTTTCTGCAGGAAGCACCTTTTGTGGACATAGAATGCGAGAAAAAGAGTACATAAGTAAAACAGGGTGATGTCAGCCAGCAGAATGTGTTTTCCAAGAATCCCGGAATAAGTATAGAAAGCGGTTACCATGAGTCCCATGGATAGCAGCAGTCCTTCTGCATAGGTGGTAAGG